>PLXF01000010.1 GCA_003151315.1 Parachlamydiales bacterium | reverse complement strand
TCAAAAACCAACTTTTGAATCACGTTGGGTATATTTTTCATCTATATGATGAAAGGAGTTTTTCAGGAACCCGATTTTTCTAGGCGCTCGATGAGTGTGGTTTCTCGATCAGAAAGCTCATCGATTTCTATCTGATCCATTTTCAGTTGGATGTAGATCATGCTGTATTGAGGATCGCTAGAGGGGAGATCCTGAACGAATTCACTCATAATGGCAATTCTTTGCCGCAGCAATTTTTGTTCGGCTTGGTTGATATCTAACTCTTTTTGCAGTAGAGATTTTGCATTGGCAATGTTCTGGACATACTCCTTCTGGAGAGGTTCGGGCAAATTATCTTTTTTATATGAATGGTCCATAAGTGCAATAATCTCTTTTAACTCCAGTTTATATTTTAATTATTTATATTAAAATAACTATCTGTAATTTATTTACTTGTAAGGTGGTAGGTGTTTCGGGGGTCTGATTTTTTTCGCTGGGAATAAAATTCTTCTTACCTTAAGATCTCTTTTTCGCGTAAATCGTACAAGGAGGTATATATGCGAAGATTAACTCATGCGTTATTGATTTCCCTCGGCTGTTTTGCTGTATCGGGTGTTTATGCATCGGATGATGCAGAAGTTACTGCTCCTGAAGTAGCGATCGACTCTGGCGAAGAGAATAATGCCGGTGATGCTCCTTCTTATCTCTTCCAAACAGAAGAAGAAGAAGTTGTTCAGAATGATGACTGCAATTGTGGTCAACCTAAGTAAGGTTAAATGGGTCCTGCTCTAGGGTAGGACCCATTTTTTTTATCAATTCCACACGAGATTTGAAGCCGACTGATACTCAGTGACTCGCGTCTCGAAAAAGTTCTTCTCTTTCCCTAAATCGATCATTTCGCTCATCCAAGGGAATGGGTTCTTCGATCGATAGATCGCTTTAAGACCGATTCTTTCCAGTCTTCGATCGGCAATATACTGCACATAATCCCGAAACATCGGGGCCGTTAAGCCTAAAATCCCGCGGGGTAGACAATCTTCGGCGTATTGGATCTCCAATTCGACCGCCTCTTTGATTTTGTCGACGATCATCGCCTGAAATGAGGGGGACCACAGGTGGGAGTTTTCCTCTTTAATCGTATTGATCAGGTCGATACCGAAATTGAGGTGGGTCGATTCATCTCGCAAGATGTACTGGAACTGCTCTCCAATCCCCACCATCTTATTTTGGCGTAAAAAGGAGAGGATCATCGCAAAGCCGCTATAGAAGAAAATTCCCTCCATGATGATATAGAAGCCGATCAGGTTCTCTAGGAATTTTTGAGCCCCTTCTTCCGTTGTGGTTGTGAAATCGGGTTTCAAGATGTCAGCTGTGAGGGTCATCTCAAACTGATCTTTATTGTGGATCGAGTTCACTTCGTTGTACATATTGAACACTTCCCCCTGATCGAGGTTCAGCGACTCGACAATGTAGAGGAAGGTGTGCGTATGGATCGCCTCTTCAAAGGCTTGCCGGAGTAAGTATTGGCGAGCCTCTGGGTTGGTGACGTGACGAAAGATGGCTAGCACGAGGTTGTTGCCAACTAGGCTCTCTGCCGTAGCAAAAAACCCGAGATTGCGCATGATCACGCGCCGCTCATCGGGGGTCAGTTTGTCCGACTTCCACAGGTCGATATCTTTCCCCATCGGCACTTCGCTCGGCATCCAATGGTTCGCGCAGCCGTTGAGGTAATGCTCCCAAGCCCATTTATATTTAAGGGGCATGAGTTGGTTGACATCGACAGCGTGGCAATTGATCAGCCTTTTTTCGGCGATATTGACCCGCTTTGTCTCCTTTTCAGGGGTGGTAGTTGTTGTATTTCCCATGTTTTCCTCTTGTAGTCTTTATTGGCAGCTTTCGCAGGCTTCGCCTAATGTGCAAGCTTTTGGCGCAGAATCTTCCCGATCGATGATGATGTTACTCGAGGCCGATTTGCTCTTCATCCAACGGGGCTGTAATCCCCGTTTGTTGATATCAACTGAAGATTTCTCGATCTGCGTGGCGCCGAGGGTGCGTAGATAATAGTTGGTTTTGAGCCCTTTTTCCCACGAGAGCATAAAGATCTGGTGGAGTTTTTTTCCGCTTGGTTCCGCTAGGTAGTGGTTGAGCGATTGGCCCATGTCGATCCATTTTTGTCGGCGAGCGCCACATTCGATCACCCATTCCGGCTCGATTTCAAAAGCGGTTGGGAAGAGGGTTTTAATTTCAGCGGGAACTCGCTCGATCTCTAGGATCGATCCGTCGAAATATTTGAGATCGTCGATCATCTCCTCATCCCATAATCCCACCTGTTTTAACCTTTCCACTAGATGGGGGTTCGTAATGGTGAACTCTCCCGATAGGTTCGACTTAACAAACAGATGCTTGTACATAGGTTCGATCGAGGGGATCACGCCGGTGATATTGCCGATAGTGGCCGTTGGGGCAATCGCCATCGTATTGCTGTTGCGCATTCCATACTTTTTAACAGCGGCGCGAACCGGGTCCCAATTGAGGGAAGAGGAGCGATCTACATCGACCTTCACCTTCCGCTCTTGTTCCAATAGGTCGATCGTGTCGATAGGTAAATAGCCCCGATCCCATTTAGAGCCCTTGAAAGTGGCGTAGGTGCCCCTTTCCTGCGCTAATTCTGTAGAGGCTAAAATCGCATAGTAGGAGATCATCTCCATACTCTTGTCGGCAAATTCGACCGCTGCGTGGCTAGCGTAGCTGATGTTTTGCATGTAGAGGGCGTCTTGGAATCCCATGCAGCCAAGGCCGATAGGGCGGTGGCGTAAATTGGAGTTTTTCGCTTCGATCGTCGGATAAAAATTGATATCGACCACGTTATCGAGCATCCGGACGGCGGTGCGGATGGTAGAAGCTAACAGTTTTTCATCCAGGCCATTAGCGCCGAGATGCTTAGGTAAGTTGACAGACCCTAAGTTGCACACAGCGGTCTCATCCGCAGAGCTGTTTAGGAGAATTTCCGTGCACAGATTTGATGAGTGGACAACTCCCATGTGGTCTTGCGGAGAGCGGATGTTGGATGGGTCTTTGAAGGTGATCCAAGGATGGCCTGTTTCAAAGAGCATGCTGAGCATTTTACGCCACAATTGCATCGCTTCCAGCCGCTTAAAGAGCTTAATTTTCCCTTCATCGACCATTTTTTCATATTCGGCATATCGACTTTCAAACGCGCTGCCATATAGATCGTGTAGATCAGGGACATCGTTTGGGCTGAAAAGGGTCCAGTTCCCTCCATCGCGCACGCGCTTCATAAATAGGTCGGGGATCCAGTTGGCCGTATTCATATCGTGAGTACGGCGCCGCTCATCTCCCGTATTTTTACGCAATTCCAGGAAGTCCTCAATATCGAGGTGCCAAGTTTCCAAATAGGCGCACATGGCCCCTTTCCGTTTCCCCCCTTGGTTCACGGCAACCGCCGTGTCGTTGGCGACTTTTAAGAAGGGGATTACCCCTTGGGAGGTGCCGTTCGTCCCTTTAATTTGCGCTCCTGTTGCCCGAACATTTGTCCAGTCGTTACCAATCCCGCCAGCCCATTTGGACAGTTGCGCGTCGTCGGCGACCACTTTGAAAATGTGGTGCAGGTCGTCCATCACGGTCGATAGATAGCAGGAGCTGAGCTGTGAATGGAGCGTCCCTGAATTAAACAGAGTAGGAGTGGAAGAGGTAAAATAGAATTGGGACAAGACGTTATAAAATTCGATGGCCCGTTTGTTTTTTTGTTCCCCTTCATTCAAAGAGAGCCCCATCGCTACGCGCATCCAGAAAATCTGGGGCGTCTCTAGGCGGCGCTGCTCATGGTGGAGGAAGTAGCGGTCATAGAGAGTTTGTAGACCTAAATAGGTAAACAGATCGTCCCGCTGTAGCTGGATCGCTTGGGAGAGCTCATCGAGATCGAAGTCGAGCAGTTGCGGTGTGACCCGTCCGCAAGAGATCGCCTCTTTTACATATTTTTTGAAATATTGGCGGTGCGCTTTCAGCAATGTGGAATCGGAAGCGGGAAGCCCCATCGTTTCTCGATAGATAACGTCGAGAAGCAAGCGGGCCGCTACTTGCGAATAGGCGGACTCTTTTTCGATTTTTGAGCGGGCCGACATCGTATTTGCTAGATCCACTTCGTGCTCTTTCATGCCGATATAAAATTGGGCTAGAACCGATTCGAGTAATTCATCGGCCGATACGACATTTTCGAGGCCGCGGCAGGCAAAAGCGATTTTTGCTCGTAGTTGGGTGTCGGTAATCGTAATGGTACTTCCGTCGGTTGTGGCGATCGAAAACTGTCGTACTTGGGTGTTTTCGTNNGAGGGGAGCTGGGTCGCGCCGACCCTCTTTTTCTGCGCGGTAGAGGATGTAGTTTTTCGCGACATCGAAGATTTTCTCTTCCATGAGCTCTCGTTCGATCCGATCTTCGATCATATCGATGTAGAGTAGATCCCCTTTTGCGGCGAGGTCGGACATCTCCCCTACGATTTTCTGAGTTAGGAGGTTAATGACTGCGACCACCTCGTCGGGGGTCTGGTCTTCAATTTTGCGGGCGCGGCGGAAGGCTCGTTCGATTGAGGAGGCCACTCGCATCGGATTGAAGCGGGTAGGGGTCGTTTTGTCGCGGCGGAAAATTTTCAAATGTTGGGCTGAGCCCTCGCGGGTCGCTTTGCGGCTGTCTCTATAGATGATATAATCGCGAGCCACGTCGTGGTGTCCATGTTTCATTAAGGTGACTTCGACCACGTCTTGGATCCCTTCAACGGTTAAAGAGGCTCCTTTAGAGGCTAAGTTGAGTACTTGTTTCACGACCAAATCGGTGATTTGTTCAATCGTTTGGAGCAGATCGGAATCGAGAGAGGCTCCCGTTTCGATCTTTTTGGTATCGCGGAAGGCGGCGTCGATCGCTCGCAAAATTCGGTCTCGACGAAAAGGGACGAGGGTACCATTTCTTTTGACGACCGTATAAGGGGCTTCTTTATCAGAGGGCTTTTTTTGTCCTCCTTTAGCTGCCGGCATTACAGGCATTGGGTCGAGAAACGAGGTTGTGGAATCATAGGTGCTTTGTTTTTTCATTCAATCCTCTCTTTGCCGCAAATGGAGTGCCAGGAGGGGTGTTTCTATCGAAATCTACCCTCTCTCCTGTCGGTTTAGGTTTCTAGTTTTTTCTTCAGACCTACCATATCTGGTAGACGCTGGATGTCTACCACACTATATATTGTAGTTGTGATTTTGTGGTCCAGTAAAAAATTTGGACGCCGCGACCTATCTTATGCTCAGACAGATGGATTGACTAAGCGTACCAAAAATCGGGGTTAGAAGCGATTTTTTTTTCGGTCCATTTTTATCTTTAGAGGGATCGGCTGTTGTGGTATAGTACGGTTATGAAGAGGGTCTATTTAGTACCGAATATGATCACCGCTTTTGGCTTGGCGTGCGGTCTTTTTGTCATTTTTAAAGTCAATATGGTGGAGCCGGGTAGTGGGGATTATGAGGTCGTTTACACCTCGGCCCTTCTGCTTCTCGTTGCCGCAATCGCCGATTTTGTGGTNNGCCGAAAGCGAATTTGGGGTTGTCTTCGATTCGCTCGCCGATGCCGTTTCGTTTGGAGTGGCCCCTGCCGTCCTTCTATTGAAGGCCCTCTCTTTGGAGCAGGGTTCCTTTTTGTCGTTTTTCAGCGCGACGGGAGCGATGGTCTATTCTTTGTGTGGCGTTTTGCGCCTCGTCCGTTTTAATGTGAAAGCCTCAGAGGCTAAAGGGAATGTCGAAATGTTGGCAGCCCAAAAAAAACATTTTACCGGGTTACCTATTCCGGCAGGAGCGGCTGCGGCTGTTTCCGCTAATCTGTTTTTCCTCTCTCCCTACGTGCGCCATTGGATCGATCTATCGGTTGCCGACCGCTCTATCCTCTTGACCTGTTTGATGATCCTTCTCGGCTATTTTATGGTTTGCCGCCTCAAATTCCCCAGCATGAAATTTCTCCATTTCCGGATCCCCTCGTTCCATCTCGCTTTTTTAACGGTGGTGACCGCGATCTTTACTCTCTATGGGATTCTCTACTTTTTCCCCCTTATCTTGGCTTTTATCGCTTGGAGCTATATCTTTTTAGCTCTGATCCTTTCACTCATTCGTCTTCTCGCGGGTAAAAAATCGAAGACCCTGGAGGATTTTGAGCCTGAACCTGACGATTTTGACAATAGTAACTGACTTTTCTCTCCATCACCCGAGGTATAAAAAATGGAAATCGGAATTGCAATCGGCACGTTTTTTTGCTGCGCCTTCCTCCTTTTAGCGCACTACATGAGAAAACAGTGGAAAGCTTCTGAAAAGCAGATGCGCGATACGTTCCAATCGCTCGCTTTTGAAGTTTTGCAGCGCAGTGGCAAGAGCTTTCTTGAACTTGCGGCTACCCATTTAGATAAGTACCAATCGGGAGCAAAAGTCGATTTAGATAGTCGGCAAAAAGCGATTGAAGAGACTCTCTTGCCCATTCGAGAGACGATGAAAAAGCTCGAAGAGCACCAAAGGGAGCTCGAAAAAAGGCGGGAAGGGGCCTATGCTTCTGTTTCTAAGCAGCTAGAACTTTTAGTTGCCTCGGAAAAGGAGCTCCGCCTACAGACGCAGCACCTTTCCCAAGCCCTCCGTTCTCCTGGAATTCGGGGCAGCTGGGGGCAAGTCCATTTACGCCGCGTGGTGGAGCTTGCCGGACTTCTCAATCACTGCGATTTTTCTGAGCAAAATACCTTAGAGAACGACGGAAAGATCCAAAGGCCGGACGTTGTGGTCCATCTTCCCGGAGGGCGTCTAATTGCGATCGATGCGAAAACACCTTTAGATGCTTATTTAGAGGCCTCTGAAACGCAAATCGAAAGTCATCGGCGTAGAAAGTTGCAGGACCATTCCCTCGTTGTGCGCAAACACATGAAAGATCTTTCCAACAAAGAATATTGGAAACAATTTGCCCCGTCACCCGAATATGTGATCCTTTTTTTGCCAGCCGAGGCGTTTTTTAGCGCGGCCTTAGAGGCCGATCCGACCTTAATTGAAATAGGGGCCGAGCAAAATATCATTGTGGCTACGCCGACGACTCTCATCGCTATATTAAGGGCAGTGGCGCACGGTTGGAAACAGGAAAGTCTGTCCAAAAGCGCGAAAGAGATCGCACGGATAGGGCAAGAGTTATATGAGCGGATAGGGATTGTCTCTGAGCACTGGAACAAAGTGGGGCGCTCTTTAAGTAGCGCCGTCGATTCGTATAATCAGAGCCTTTCTTCGTTTGAAACGAGAGTGTTGGTTTCCGCTCGAAAGCTCAAGGAATCGGGGGCTGCAGCTTTTGGTAAAGAGATCGGCGAACCGATCGAAATTGACAAACTAGTCCGCTCCGCCCGAACCCTCCCTTCCGTTACGGAGGAATGTGAGCCTCTGCTTTCTGAGACTCTCTCTAAGGAATAGGAAAAAAAAGTAACTATTCAGATACCCCTAGGTTNNTTTTTTGCCGCGTTTCGCGGCCTCTACGCTCCCTGCGAGCTCTGTGGTTTAATGACTTACGTTAGGTGCCCCCTATCTGAATAGTTACAAAAAAAACAGGATAATCGACTCGGTGCTTCTCGGTGTCGAATTACAGCCCCTATTTCTATAATAAGGGCTATTTTTCTTATTCTACGCTTAGGACGTAATAGGCGGGGAAAGCGAAATGGTTGTTTGGGCGGGGCGCTACAAGAACCGTCACTGTTTTTCCTATATAAGCGCTTAGATCGACACGGGTGCTGTAAAGATAGGCGGCAGGGGAATCGTCGCCACGCAGGATATAATCACCGGGTTTGTTTTTAA
>PLXF01000191.1 GCA_003151315.1 Parachlamydiales bacterium | reverse complement strand
AGAAAACCGAATTGAAAGTCACTAAATTCAAACAAAAATGCCCGGATAACATTAATTCAACATTAACCTGGCGTTTTTGTTTGAAATTTAGAGGGTGTCTACAAAGTAGACTTCTAGTGGTTAAGAAAATGTAACGCAAAGACGCCAAGCCGCGAAGAAATAGGTTTACTTTTCAACTTNNTTAGTGACTTTCAATTCGGTTTTCTAGGGTGCCATTCAAGTGGAACTGGTATAAAACAAAAGGTCCTCTTCTGGGGTCATGAGCATCTCCATATCGCTTCCCCTATACGTTTCGTAACCGTGGCGACGGTAGATCTCTTGATGCAATCGCTTGATGACTTCTAAGTTAAAGGGAGAAAGCCACTCATGAGCGGCTTCCATGAGCTGTTTATCCCGCTTCGGATCCATTCCCGTCCGGATGTTGGTGTGACCGGCTAAAAATTTCCAACGAACTAGGTCAGTGATAAACGAGGGGCTTTCAAATAGAGTTTGAGTGGTTAACGCGTTATATCCCGTGTCGACTACTGTTTGTAGACTCAAATCGAATAGCCCAATCTGGATCCGAGGGTTTAGGTTCCGCGATTGCCGACTCTCTTCGAAACGGCGGCGCCAGCCAGCGGTCTCATATTGATCAATGGCCAATGTGTAAATGGAAGGGGGCGCATTTTCCTTATCGATCCGAACAACGAGCAGCTCAAACACGGGGTTTCTCCTTTTGTGGAGCGGCTTTTCGGCCCGGTCGCTCTTTTCTAAGATCCCGAGGAAATTATTCGTCCAAGTCATCTTTCCATCGAATAGACGCTGAAACTGGGGTAGAGAGTCGGCAACAGAATAAATGGCCACCTCTAGGCGATTTTTGTCGTTATAGGAGGGGCTTTGAGAGAAAGGCTGCGGTTTTAGCCATTGTAATTGGGTGAAATAGTCGATTTTACTCCCCCACATGGCGGGCATAAGTCGGATCTTGGGTTCGTTTTTCGGAGGCTCCATGTTTTCGACTTGCACCTCTTGCTGTAGCTCTCGGTTTTGCTGCTGATGCACCTCTTTGCTCTGCTCAACTTCTTGGGTTGTACCCAGCACTCCCACAAGCGGAGCCGTTAGGAGGTTTTTTCGGATAGCAACTTTATCGAGATAACTATCTTCTTCCGTTCCGATCGATTGTAGTTTTCCTTGGATCTCTGCACATTCTTGAGAGGAGAAATAAGGGCTTGAGGAGAGAAGTTTTAACTCGGCCTTTTTGAATGCGTCTAAAACCTCATTATAGGGTACCAACAACTTTGGATATCCGTACAAAAGAGAAGGATCTATCTCTGCATCGGTAATTAACGTTTTTTCAAAATAACTATACACTTTGAACATTTTGTTAAAGCTTGAAGAGAAGATCATCTTATCTAGGATGGCTCTACGAGTTACATCGGCAATTTTCAAGCGGGCAGCTAAATAATTTTCTTCCCCTTGCATCGCCGCTTGATTCATCTGGGTGAAGGTGATGATTTTTCGGATATCTAGTTCTTCTTGTCCACAGACCCGCTCTTTCACAGAATGGCTCATGGCGATGATCAATCTTTGCTGCGCCTTTTTAAGCCCCCTCATCCGCCCCCCTGCCTGCGTCAATTGTTCTAAGGTGGAACGGCTGCTGATTGTGACGACGCCGACCGCGCCAACAGGCTGAATTACATCGGCGCCGAGGGTATGGGTTTGATCGAGATACGTGAGCCGCTCCTCGGGCGCAAGAGTAGAACGTTCAAAAGCAATGGGCTGATCGTTCCCCTTCTCCCAAACAACTAACTCCTGATTCTCATTATAGAAGACTACGCCTCGTAAATCGGGACGATGCTGTTCAATAAAGCGGAGCATCTTTTTAGCGACAAAAGAGTTGCTTAATCCCTCAAAAAGGGCGCCCGAATCGATCAGCGCCGAGATGGCTGAGCCCGATTTACAGAGGCGATTTAACAATTCTAAGAGCGCTGCTTCTGACGTTCGGCTCTCTGTTACAACAAGGGCGTCGTTAGGTGTGGTTCGGCAGACGAAATCGACGAAATCCCCTGTTGTCCCTGGATCCCATAAAACTTGGGTCCCTAAAGGGAAAACTCCATCTTGGTTCGGAGTGGCGGTCCCCGAATTAAATGAGGAAAACATAGAGGCGAAATTGTGGGAGTCGCTCCGCAGATTTTTCGTGTAGTATCCAATCTGAGGAAGAACGCAATATTTGAGGTAGGTAAAAATGGCCGATTGGTAGTGGGGTAGATGAGCGGGAGTGGAATCGTTGAGTTTATCTTCTAGGTTCTTCCACCGCTTTTCATCGGTTTGCAGCGTATAAGTAAATAGATCCTTTCCTTCTGCCCATAGAGAGAAGGTGCGGGCAATGGGCGTTTCCTCCGGGAGGACTTTGCGTTTACGCCCTTGCGCTTTAGCCATTTGCTGCAACGTATCGACAAGCTTTTTGACCTGTTCTCTCTTTAGCCCTGTATGGAGGAAGAGCAAACAGGTTTTCGTCGCGGCTTCCAACGGATTTTTGAGGTCTGCGGTTTCAATGGGGCTATCGTTACCGCTATAAGAACGGGCATATTCCCCATTCCCCTGTTTCGAGGGGCCGTAATCGACAAAGAGCCGCTGCTGTAAAGCGGCGGGTAAAATCTCTTGTAAAAAGCCGGCTGCTAAATCGATTTCGCTCCTTTGGAGATGCGTTTCTATAAATGAAGGCATCTCTGTCAGAGAGCCACATAGATATTCGATCAATACAGGGCGTCCTTTCTCTTGAACATGAAAGAAAGAGGAACGGCCGATCGACTCCGCCAGAAGGGGTTTAATGTCTCGGTGATACAGGTCAGGATCGATGACGGCGGGTTGATTATCTTTTAAGCGGAGCTTGTCGGCTACTCCCTCTACTGTTAATAAATAGCGGGTACATTCGAAAAGGGTAGAGATGTATTTGTCTGCTAGCGGCTCTCTTTCACCCATCGGATAGTTGAGCTCTTCGTTTCTACGGAAAAGCAGATGCGCCTCATCGATATTTCCCCTTACATCCGTACGGATATGAGCTAGTAGAGTTTTGTAAGCCCCTAGCAGCTCTTGTCCTTTCCCTTTTTTATAATCGTACAAGGCTTTGATAAACCGCAGTTCCAAGGATTGGAGATCTTTTTTCCGGCCGTTGAAGTGCTCGTTGTCCACAAGAGCTCGACGATGAGCTTGTAAGAGGGCCCAAAGGTTTTCTTCTTCTAGGTATTTCCCTCGCGTAATCTCAACGGCGTTACCCATCTGACCAAAAACGGTTTGAGAAGTCCGGCATACCTGCTCGATGCCACCTGTCGAAAGGGCGTCGGGAAAGCAGTTATAAATCTCTCGAGCCTCGCCTCCATTAGCTCCAAAATAGCTAATTAAGGGGGTCCCAAATGAGGTTTTTCCACTTCCTGTCTTAAGCTCTAATACATAACGGTGCACTCCCTTATGGGTAGGAGCCAGAAGCATCTTTTGGATCTGTACTACTTGGTTTTTCCAGAGCATCGTCTCCGTCCCATACTCAAAGAGAAGGTAGGCGCGGATTAATCGTTCGGGCCCCTCTACTAGAGAATAAGCTCTCGTACGGGTCATTTCAAAGCTGAGCTGACTTAAGAGAACTTGGGTCGATGGATCGGATAATTCTTTCGCCTGGGCCTCTTTCCAGATCTTAAGGGCTCTTTTAAGCTGCTGCAAACGGGTAGCTTGGAGGAGATACTGATAGATTTTTTTCTGGAACTCGACCAAGCCTGCGGGTTGCATTTGTGTTCTAGTTTCAATCCAGCGGCGATCCCCTCTTCCAAATGCCTGAATTAACTCTTGGAAATAGATCTCCTCTTTTTCGATAACAACGGAAAAGCGATTAGGTGTGGAGTCAGGGCCGATAGAATGCGCAGTATAGAGGATCTCGCACTTAAGCTTTTCCACGGCCGGTTCAAGTATTTTTCTCCCCTTTTTAAGGTCTGCTCCCCAGGCATAGAAAGCCGCAAGAGTTGTGGGCTTGTACAGGGGCGAGTCCGGAAGCTCCTGCGAATAATAGTCGACTAAACTTTGGTTAAGGCGTCCGAACATTTTTTGAATGAGTCGATGTTGATTCTCTACCTCAAAAATAGGGATTTTTTGGATCTCTTGAGCTCTCTCTACTTTTCCATGAATTTGGACGATCTGTTGAGACACACCCCCCATTAGGGCATCCTCCTCCTCAAGTTCTTGTAGATACGCTACAGGGAAGAGAGACTCTTCGGCCACGATCTGTTGCGGAAGAGGGAGGGGTACAGCTCTACCTACAAGAGAGGCGCCGATATCGCGCAAAGAAGACAAAATCGCCTTGCCTTGAGATAGAGATCCGAGTCCATAAGCATAGGCCAGTTCCTTCAGAATTTGAGTAACGGGTATATCCAACAAGGATATTTCATGAAGGGCTCGATAAAACTGATTCGAGATCCGCAATTGGGCCAGTTCTCGAACCTCTTTATCTAAGCTTTTCCCCTCTTCTAGCTTTTTGCTAAATTCCGAGGGAAGGGGAAACCGATTGTGTGCTGGATGGGAAACGATTAATCGTAGAAGATCAATCCATGCATTCAGACTCCCCATCTCATTAAGATTAGAAGGAAGATCAAACGATCTTCCTTTGATTAAATCCAACATCCGAGCGAACTGCGCTTTTTTGCTTAGAAAGAGTTGATTTCCTTTCAACTCCTCAGAAATTGTGGGGTGGGCAAGTAGATAGTAAAGAGGCATGTAGAGGATCCAATCTTCACGGGTAATCGCCGCCGCAGACAGAGGGACCTCTTTCCAAGAAGTTTCCGTACCAACTGCGAGCAGATCAATCTTTAACGCTTCAGCATTGGGGGCGTTTACCCAATTTTTAACGATCGATAATAGGTGGGAAATTAGAGGACCATATACATTTTCCTGTCTGCCTAGGAGAAGTTGAGAAGCTCCTTGGACAATCGATCCGAGAATACCCGGAAGTGCTCCCCGTTTTTTTTGTTTGTCCTGTTTTTGTTGAAGAAACGCATAGCGATTAGCGACTGCGGGATGGGTTAAAAGGGTCCACATCAATCCTTGAATTCCCAGCTTCTCAATCAGTATTTGTATACTTGAAGGAATATCCGCATATTCTATAAGTCTTTTGGAAAACCGTTCCAAAGCGTGTAAAACAAACAATTCCTGAAATTCGGTGAGCTCGACCCCATAGTCTGTGTGTGGATTAGGGCGAGTCAAATCTCCATAATAGAGTTTTTGTAAGAGAAGCCAGGTGAGAAATAGTTCTGGTAGCGGCCTTCCATCCGCACTTTCGTCGGTCTGGATCAACCGATTTTCTTCAGCGATTGCACTCAATCGGAGAGTCATACGGCGAATGCGAGGATCGTCAATGGCTATCGTGGCCGTTTGTGTTTCTAGAACTAGAGCAAAAAAACCGGGAGAAAATCGTTTTCTGCGCCCTAACCTTTCGATAAGTCGGAGATTTTGCAGGGCATCAGCTACCGATTTTTGAGCTAAATGACGGCAAAACAGGTGCAAGAGGGCGTCGGGATTGGCGCTCGTTAATGAACCAGAAGGGGTTATGTCGTACACATAGTAAGGAGCCTGCCTCCTTTCGCCGACAAGCATTTTATCGCCCCTTGGATCAGTCCAATTTCCATTAAGCATCTCATGGATCAACGGATCGGCCCAAACATCCAGCAATTGGGAAGTGTAGCCGACCATTTGCGATCCTAATGCGCCGAAAATCGCCATCGAATAGAGGGTGTCGGAGGGAAGCGCTACTTTATGCTCCCCTCGGCTGTTTTCTAACAAAAGATAGCGTGTATGGTCGTGCAAAACAGGATAACGCTGGTGTTGGGCCTGATGAGGGGAAATAATAAGACCCGTTAAAAGGGGCCCTTCACCCACTGCTTGCCCCTGAACTACTGGGAAAGAGATNNAGCGGATCTGAGAGGGCTCTTTGACGCTGCGATAGGCCTTGATGGAGGTGAGGGGTTGAAACCAAGAGAGGAGGCCCAAATGGTGCCGATCATTGGACAGGTCGACCTCTTCACAAAGTTCGCCTCCAATCAAAAGGCGGTTGCCGTTAACTTGAGCTACAGTTTCTTCCTGTGACTCAAAATGCCGAATTTGAAAAACAGCCCCTTTTCTATCTAGTAGTAAAAGCTGCCCATTTCCCTCTTCGTCACGCTCTCCCATCCAGGTTGTATAGCCATTAAGAACCGTCGTCTTTGTCCAATAGTATTTTTTCCCTTCATGGAGTTTAAAAAAGGAAAGGCGGTGGAAATCTTCGTTACGCTCTTGAGATAATTCTATGCCCATTTGATGGGATTCGATCTCATAACACCCCTTTTTCAGAGTTCCATATACAGGAATGGGTCGATCAAAAATCTGTTTGAGTTCCCCCTCGATCTGCAGTCGTAATTCGGGAGAATTGGCGGAAAAAACAGAAAGTCCCGTGAGAAGATCAAACTGCAGGTGCAATTCGCCTGAGTAGTAGTGAGGAAATGCCCCTTGCCACCTGACAGGGTTATTCTCTTCGTTGAGAAGTCCCTTTTCTTCAGCTATTTTATTCAAAATTTGATGGCTCAATGAGTCCAATTTATCGAGAGTCTTTTTTAATTCCCCTTTCCATTTCAGCCATACTTCCTCAATTTCCTCTTTGAGAGGAAACGTTTTTAGGGAATCAAAACATAGATAACTCAAAGAGAGATCCCAAGCAGCCCCCTCTTTTTGCTGAGAAGTGGCCGACTCTGGATCGACGAAGAACCAGGGTAAAGCGAGAAGAAAAGAGGCAATTTCCCGATATTTTTTCTCTTTTCGTAAGGGCAATAGATGCGTTCGAAAATCGGGAAAATAGATGCCGCTTTCAGGATGGGCTGCTTCCGCATAGGCTCTTGTCCAAATACCTATTTCGAGTAGCGAGATAACAGTAGCCCAATCGCTTCTTTCGGTATAGTAGGCTAAGGCCCGCTTGAAAAACAGACCTAATGTTTCTCCAAATTCGGGATGTTTTTGCAGATACGGGTAAAGAAGATCCCCTTGCAACAAGAGAGTGCGAAACAGGAAGCGGAATCCAATCTCCTCTAATTTGTCAATTTTTTGGCTAAAATAGGCAATGGTTCTAACCGCCTGTTCTTCGGGATTAAACCGAATCATTTCTAAAACTCTACGCTCACTTTCAGGCATCTGCGAGAGGTAATTGGGGTAATGGGTTTCCCCATTTAATAAGTGCCCTATTTTTCTTGCCCATTCGACTAAAGAATTTTGCTTTTCTTCTCTGGGCTTTATAAAGGCAGCAATATCATTGGTAATTTCATTGGGTTTTCTCGCAGAAAAATGGAGAAAGCTACTAATAATGGAGGTGATATTCGAGTGCCGTCGATCTCCGGAAAAACTAACGATATCTTGCTCGGAAGACGAGAATCTAATCCTGTTCAAAGGTCTCCACCCATTTTGCACTCGTCGACCAACAAGGTCTGTATATCGAGCGCCTGGAATAAGATCGAGAGGCGAGCTTTCATTAGTTGTAAATGCTCTACCTCCACTAATCGTATGTAAAAATTTTCTTACATGATTATCCTTATCCTCTATAGAAAATAGAGCCTCGTCGGGCGATTGAACAGTTAAAAAGGATCGGATATCCATTCCAGAAATAAAGTGATTCGCCAATATATTGATCATATGCAACATATGAAAGGAATAAGAGAGAATCCCCAATCGGGGGTTAGTTCCATCGGGATTAAATACCTTCTGTATTCTCTCTAGCTCTTCTTCCGTTTTATTTTGCACGTCGACACACGGATTTGCATAAAGGCAGGTAATCCGATCGATATAAGGATCTTCTGCATCGATCCCATAATAATGGAACCTTTCGATAATAAGCGGATCGTCGAGAAACTGCTGTAAATAGGCCTCTAAAACCGGACAGTCAGAAACTTGTTGAATAAAGCAGATACCTGTCTTAATAAAGAAAAGGGAGTTTTTCGCTAAATCGGCAATAGAAGGGGTGCTATTCCAATCCTTATGAGCATCCCGTTCAGGATCGATCCCAAAATAGGTTTGCACCGCTTTAAGTTGGCTTCTCATCATCGGATCGTATAATCGGAATAAGGCCTCTTTATTCCAGTGCGCTAAAGCCCATCCATTCGGGGTAAATCCGTTGAGGCGACTCTCGGGGCATCGGCGGGCCAGCTTGTCGATAATCGCATAAGCTTTGAAGAGGTTGATTGTCACGTGGGCGCTTCTTTCAGGCGACAGGTTCTTCTTAGCGGCTATTTGCACAAGTTTCAAAGCTAAAGAGCCAATCGCTTCCAATGTGATGGTGATATTCTCCTGAGGAATCCGACTCCAGCAATCATCTTCCATCCCAGGCATAGGTACAGGAAGGTTTTTTGTCTGGTCAATAAGATAGAGTCCCCCTTCGGCAGGAAGAGAATTCGCCTTTACCATCCAATCGTTGATGGCCATTAAGACTTGCCTCTCATCAAGGGGTTGAACATCGATCGGCGGAATAAATAGAGGTGCAGGAGCCATAAGGCTCCGTGCGACTGGATTGATCTTTTCCGATACTACTCGTAAATTTTTCACAGAAAGGGGGGGCTTATTTAGAGGAAGGGAGAAAGAGAGTTCGCCCGATCTTGCGGCAACAGCTCTGAAATGGTGTAAAACCCCATCAAAATCGGCCAATTCTTTTTTACCTAAAATCAACTGGGCAAACCAACGTCCAATAAAACGGTTTTTTATCCTCATTAAGGTGCGCGTCGTCTCGGGAAAGAAAAAGAAAACCCCTTTTGCAATGGCCTGCAACCCTACACTAGAGGCTGCCATGATAAGAGAAACCGTTAATCCAAAACCTGGGACAAAAATAATAAGGGCTATGCGTGCTGCAAGAACGGCCACTTTCAAAAGAGTCCAATACGAAGGGCTTGTGAAATCCTTTAACGATAAGCCAAGCGTTATGTTCAAAGCTGCATCGCCGAGCTCTTTGGCCCGATCGGCAACCGTTTTTGCAACCGGAGGAAGCGGTGGAGGTAAATCGGCTTCTACGGCATCAATAGCCGTTTTCATCCCTTCTCCGCCAGCGCCAATCAAGAGATCTTTCATTGTCTCTTGTAGATCGGGAGAGATGTTAGAAAGAAGGGATCGGAGCCGCGCCGCAATTTCAATTGGGACGAAAACCGGTTTTTGCGGGTTGTTTCCTTGCAGCGAGGGAGCTCTTTGTCCCATTTCCCATACAGTGGCGTAGATCTGTTGGAATTCTTCTCGGGTGATTTTCCCCTCTTTTAACCTAGCTGCGCTTTTTTCTAAGAAGAGCTCCCCCNNTTTAGCCCCGTCGAGAAGAAGTCGTTTTTGTATGTGGAATAAAAGATCCTCTTCATCAACCCCTCCTGTAAAGCCGAGGGACCCTTGCAGGTAAGCAAAAAGGGTGCCGATTTGTCCTCGATAGGCAGAGAATGTGCCGCTTAGAGCTTCAGGCAGATTAGAGAGGTCAGAAGGATCTTGTCCCAGGGAATGCAAAAGACCGTTGTAGAGATCGTTCAAAGAATAGGAGGCTTGTGAATCCCAGCGGGGTAAGGTCCGGTAAGAAAGGAGGGTATGGAAAAAATCCCCATCTAACCGATTCCCCTCTACATTTCGGTATTGGATCTTCACCTGAGGCGTGGCGTTTGAATTCGAGGTGTGTAGGTAAGCGGCTGGGCCTCCTGCATAAACAGATAGAGTGAAGAGATTCTCCTCCCCTTTTTCAATCTCAAACCAAACAGGCTGCTCTACGCTTCCCGGATCCCCGATTTTAAATGTTTGCATGAAAAGGGGGGTGTACGAAGGGAGAAAATCGGTAAGCTCGGAAAACTTTTGTAAAAAAGAGGTGCGGAGCAAATCGAGCGCTTGTTGTAAATGTACAGTCAGTTTCTTTTCTAAAACTTCGGGTAAATTCCCCTCTTTCGCCGCTTCATAGAACTCTTCCATCCCCTGCTCAGCTATCAGGTCGGTCAATTTTTTTGAGAGGTTTTCTGTCAGCCAGTGGCAAATCGACTCGCTCCCTTTCAATACGCCTAGTCGAAGGCCCTCCGCCGGAGCTAGAAGGATTTTAGCAGCCAATGAACGGTTATGAAACAAAGAGGTAGACAATCCCGGAAAGAGTTGAGCTACTAACCCCTTTTGCAAAATGGTCTGCAGCCGTAGATCTGAGTTCTCTGAACGCGGGAGCTTTGCTTTAAGAGCAGAGATGATTTGAACGCTTAAATTCTTTGCATGATCCGCTAACACATCTGCGTTGAGCATACGCTGTAGCTCTTCAAAAAAGGGGCTCTGCAAAGCTTTTAGATTAAGTTTGGGGGCTCGAGCTATAGTTCCCCCTATAATAACCTTTTTTTCTTGGGGACGTAAGGCGCCTATTTCCTGTGCCAACTCTTCAGCTAGCATAGCCAATTCAGTTTTAGCCTCTTCTCGGGTTTCTTCTTTAATTCCTTTGGTTGAAAGAGATTCGAGCCTCTCTTCGCGCGTTAGCGCTTCCTGCAAGGGCTGCTCCACAGAGGTAAGGGGTATGAATTGCCCTAAGTAGGCGACGAGGATTCGTAGATCTTGCACGTCTAAACTTGCGTGCGGCAAAGTAAAAAACGCCTGGAAAATCGATGGGGACGGGGCGTGGGGACTTTCTTCCACCCCCCTCAACAACGAGGTGCGATGTAAAAAATCTACATCCTGAGACCAGTGGAGGGCGCCTCTAGGCAAATCCGGCGTTGCCTGAAGCGCCTGTTCAAGTAGTCCCAAAGGGGGGCTTTGGGGAGAAAAATGGTCCTGGTGGATCTCATGAAGGGGTCCTTGGGAGGCTAAGGGAAGAGCCTCGATGATTGCCGGTCTGCAATGGGATAAGGCCTCTGTAAAAATTGAGTGAAAGCGCACATGGCCCTTGGCTAAAGGGAGCCACTTCCTCATCTTATCGCAAAGCCTCCCCTCAATCGATTTTCGATCAATTAGAGAAGAGCCCCATAAGCGAGACGTAAACTTCTGAGCAGCCGCCGTTTCAAGCGCATCTAAACCCGTCACAGCCAGGGGAAAGAGAGTAGATATTTTTTTAATATTATCTATATGAGTCATATAATTAAAAAATCAATGTAATTTACAATAGATTATACAAGAAATTATATAAAATTTACAGTGTTATTTTTAACAAAAACAAGTTAATTAAAATGTTAATTATATAGATTGTGATTTTAGAATCGTTGTAAACCATTCAGATCCACCTAGGTTAAACGTAAGTTATTGAACCACAGAGGACACAGAGAAGGCTGAAAGGAGGAAGGGGTAACTCGTTTTTTGCCACGCTTTGTGGCCTCTCTAGCTCTCTACCGTTCTCTGTGGTTCAATAACTTACGTTTAATCAAAGAGGCTGAATAGTTACAAGTCGATTAAGGAATGCAGGGATGTTTATACCGTTCGTGATTTAAGAATCGGTATATAGAGAAGCTAGCGCTGCGTCGATGTGGGGAAAGATCCTCTCTGAGCCAATCAACTTGATCAATCCAAAATGGCGCAGATCTTTTTCCAACTGCCCCCGCACACCTGATAATAGGAGAGGCGTATGCAATCGCTGGCATCTATGATAAAACTCTTCGAGAGCTTGAGCCCCTGTTGCGTCAATTAAAGGGACGTGACGCATCCGGAGAATGATCGCTTTCGGAGCGGACCGGATATTTAAAAGGAGCCCCTGTAAAAGACCCGCCGCCCCAAAGAAAAAAGGACCTTGGATTTCATAGACCTCAACTCCTTTAGGCACGCTCTTATTTTGAATCGCATCGGGATCGATCTTTTCGGGCGATTCCATTTTTTCTTCACGAAATAGAGGTGTTAACTGCACCGTTTGGGACATTTCCCCCATTTTTTTCATAAACAGGAAAGAGGCCAAGATCATCCCCAACATAATAGCCGCTGTAATATCGACAAAAACGGTCAAAAGAAAAGCGGTTAGCAAAATCGCCATATCTCCTGAAGGGACCCGAACGAGCCGCATAAATACGCCAGCCTCGCTCATTACCCAAGCCACCATCACCAAAACAGCGGCTAAAGCAGCGAGAGGAACTAGGCTCACGATCGGAGAAAAAGCTAAGAGAATTAAAAACAGCGTAACGGCATGGATCATCCCGGCAACGGGTGTTTGTGCGCCTGATTTGACATTCGTTGCCGTTCTAGCGATCGCTCCCGTCGCAGGAACCCCTCCAAATAGGATCGATCCGAAATTCGCAATCCCTTGAGCGACGAGCTCGCAATTCGATTTGTGGCGGGTACCCATCATCCCTTCGGCGATTACGGCAGATAATAGAGACTCAATCGCTCCTAAAAAAGCGATGGTAATCGCATCGATCGCCAGTTCAGGAAACCGGTCAAAAACGATGTTCATGGAAGGAAATGAGGGAAAAGGTAAAGAACGGGGCAATTCCCCAAACTTGGAGGCAATGGTCTCCACCGGAATATCAAACAGGAACGTGCACAACGTGACCAGGACAATCGAAGCGATTCCCCAAGGAATAGAAGGACAATAGCGGCGTATGAGAAGGATAATGCCTAGAGTGCTCAAAGAAACGGCTAAAGTGGTTGGGTCAAAGGTGGGAAAGGCGTCGTAATAGGCGGCCCATTTGTGGATAAAATCGGCAGGAGGCGTTACCATTTCGAGGCCAAAAAAATCTTTCATTTGCGAAGAGAAAATAATAACCGCAATCCCCGTTGTAAACCCTATCACTAGAGGATGTGGCACAAATTTAATCCACGATCCGATCCGGAAAATACCCAATAGGATTAAAAGAATTGAGGCAAGTAGAGTGGAAAAGGCGAGCCCTTCATATCCTGTTCTTTGAATAATCCCATAGACGATTACGACAAAAGCGCCTGTCGGTCCTCCGATTTGGCCGCGGCAGCCGCCTAGAGCAGAGATCAAGAAACCGGCGACGATCGCAGTAAAGAGTCCCCGGTCGGGAGTAACGCCCGAAGCGATCGCAAATGCCATCGCAAGCGGCAGGGCGATTATCCCGACAGTGACCCCAGCAACAAGATCTTTTTTAAAAATAGCCCAACTATAGCCTTCCTGAAAGGCTATGATCGACTTAGGGATAAATTCATGAAATCGAGCCATACGAAAAATGTACTCCGAACCGATTTAATTTTCTATCCCGCCCCCTTAAAAACGGGGAAAAAATAACAGATATTAGGGCGTGTCGTCAATTAGACCCTGGTGGTTACGAAAATTTAACGCAAAGACGCCAAGACGCCAAGACGCAAAAATTTTATCATTACGGAAAAGTTTGTGCCCAAAGTTGAAAAACAATTCTATTTCTTTGCGTCTTCGCGGCTTGGCGTCTTTGCGTTAAATTTTCGTAAGGACGACGCGCCCAAGATGAACAGGATGGTCTATCTTGCAATCCTGTTATTTTTCTCTAAGCTTTCAAAGGAAACGCGCATAATTTACCACAGGCCCAGCACTTTCCACCAGATCCCGCCGCAGATCATCCAGACGGCAATATTGACGAAGCTGATGATCAATCCCATCTTCCACCACTGCCCAACGCCAACGTACCCAGAGCCAAACAAAATCGGTGCAGGTCCTGAACCATAATGGGTAAGACCTCCGAACAGGTTGCTGAAAAAGGCCAGAGTCAAAGCAGCCAGCTCAGGAGGCGTTCCAAGTGCAATCGAAACAATCAAAAGAGGCGCGTACATGGCGCCAATATGAGCTACGTTGCTAGCGAAAAAATAGTGGGTATAAAAATAGATCAAACTAATGACGACAAATCCGACGATCCACTGAAAACCCGATACATGCCCTACAACCCATTCGCTAAACCAGGTGGCCATTCCGAACTTATTGAGGAACGAGGCCAAAGTGACCAAGGTAGCAAACCAGACAAAGGTATCCCACGCACCTTGCTCTTCCAACGCATCTTTCCATTTCAGCACACCTGAGACGAAGAGAATGACAAGCCCAACCATGGCGGCAACGGTCGCTCGTATACCGAAAAAGGGGCCAAAAACCCAAAGAACCAAGAGAAGGATAAAAGTGCCAAACATAACCCACTCTTTGGGTTTCATAGGGCCCATCTGATGGAGCTTCTCGTGAGCCATCTCTTTCGCATGCGGTGTGTGTCGAATTGTGGGAGAAATGAGGCGGAAAAGGATGTAAGGGACTAAAGCTAAACAGATCAAACCTGGAACTGAAGCGGCGATTGCCCAGCTCGCCCAGGAGATCTCCACACCGCTATCGCGAGCTAATTTGGCAATCAGCGGATTGCCAGCCATCGATGTGAGGAACATAGCGGAGGTGATCGTCGTCCCCTGAAAAGCGGCCAGCGTTAAAAAAGCGCTCATTTTCGGATCATGCGATCGACCGGTAAATATGTCGGCCAGCGACTTCAAGATAGGATAGATGATCCCTCCGGCGCGGGCTGTCATGCTGGGGATAGCGGGAGCTAGGATCAGATCGGTCATTACAAGACCGTAGCCAAGACCCAGGCTATTTTTCCCAGTCAGACTCATAATCCTATAGGCTACACGAGCGCCAAGACCGGTTGAGATAAAGCCGCGGGCAATAAAGAAGGCAAAGACGATTAGCCAGACGACGTCATTTCCAAAGCCGCTAAAGGCCTCTTCAAAGGTTAACGTTTTTGTCACAACGGCTGCAGTTAAGCCGAAAATCGAAATCGCTCCCATGGGATAAGGTTTCAGCACAACGCCTAAGATCGTCGCGACAAAAAGGGCAAATAGATGCCATGCAGGAACCGTAACCCCGTCTGGCGGGGGAATGACCCAGAGAATAGCTCCCGTTACTACAGCGAGCGCAAAGTAGATATAGTGTTTGTTCTGTTCAAAAAAAGTCATAAACCATCCCGGGATTCGAAAAGAATGGTCTCAGTATACGAATTCGATGATTTTTTTTTGAAATTAAATAACTAAAAGCTAAGATTCTCTCCTTTACCAGGTGTGTCTCTTGTGAATCGTTTTCTGATTGCTTGTCTTGTATGGACCCTCTCTCTCTTCTCGCAAACAATAGACTACGACGTCGTTGTCGTGGGGACGAGCCCTTTCTCTCTATTGGAAGCGCTCTACCAAAATAACATAGGGAAAAAAGTTCTCATTATAGAAAAAGCTTCTGAATGCGGCGGCTCTTGGAAAAGCATTTCTATTTGTGGGGTGCCCCATGCCGATATGGGATGCCACTATATCGGGTCTGACCCGCAAATTTTGCATTTCATGACAGAGTATCTCGGTTGTCAGATGGTATCTCTCGACAATCCTTTAGATTCATGCAGATTACATCCATCAAGCAGTTTCTATCCTTCAGGCGGCTGCTATGAATTTCTCGGTCAAATTCTTAAACTAATCGAAAAAACGTCCATCCGCCTCGAACTGAATTGCTCGTTAGAAAAGGTGTCGATCGACCCCCTGCAGCCCATCGCCTACATTGAAACTCTGGAGGGAAAAATCTCCACCTGCAAAATTATCTATCCCCAATATTGCTATTTTCAGTTGGCAGATAATCCCCATTCCACGCCGCCGCCCGCGTCCTCTAACTTTCTCCACCTCTATCTTCTCATTGCCGATCCAACACCTCCCCGCTTCAGCTACCACTCCAGTCTAGGTAAAGGGATTTCCCGGATGATGAATCTAACCTATTTTGCTAATCTTGCCGAAACAGGACAGCAATTGATTGTGTTTCAATCCTACCAGCCATTAACGCAGCAAGCCGCCGAAGATTATTTGCGCCTTCTTATAGAACATCAATTGGTCGATAAGTCCGCCCATCTCCTCAATTTTGAGAGTTACGTCTACGAACAATGCCACCATAGATCGCCCCTATTTCCGCAAACGCCCACTAATTTGGCTCTCTTTGAATCGCTCGACACGAGAGGAATTCAGCTCATGTCCCAGTACATTCCGAAGTGGACAACAGCTTTAAAACCCTATAAAGAGGCCATGGGAGAATAACGAATTGAGCTACACACGCTACAGTCGCCCCTTTCTTTTGCTCCTTTTTGTATTAGGGGTCTTAGCTTTTACTTGGCTCCCCTCTCGGCAAGAGGTAGCTCCCCAAACGTCCCATTGGATGGACCGGGTGTTAACCCGCGATGTTGCCCGATTCGAAAAAGAGGAAATCTCCCAAGAGCTTCTAGAAACAACCTGGAAGAAATGCCGCACAATCAAAGAATTTCGGCGTTACCAAATCATCCAATCCAAAGTCTATGGAGAAGAGGGGCGGATTAAACATCTATTAGAGGCTGTAGTCCGACGTTACGCAGTTCCCGATGTCGATTTCATTTATTACTATGAAGATC
>PLXF01000124.1 GCA_003151315.1 Parachlamydiales bacterium | reverse complement strand
GGGTTGGTTGTCTAACTTTCAACTGAAAGCAGTATATCCGCCTTAAAAAAACACTAGATTGTATTTTGCTTGTTCTGTAAATTATTGGCCATTTCCGAGCGCATACCGCTCGTGACGCAAAAACCGATTCTTAAATTGTGAGAGGTATAGGTAATGACAATAGAAGTGATCTTTAATCCCCTCCAAAAAATCCAGGTTTTTAACGAATCTAACGAACTCATCCGAAAAATTCCCCTTCCCAATTGCATGAGATTTCAAGAGCTTCCAGAATTTTTTTGGGCTATTTATCAGCCAACCCAAGCACAGCACTTCGAAACTAGAAAGGTAATGTTCGTTGATAGTCATACGCAAAAAACCGTCCCCTTATGGATTCGCCCCCGAGAAATATGCAGCCCTCTATTTTGGGGAACCTATAGCTCGTTTGTCGATCGGTATGACGTTCAACATGTCGATGATTTAAATGAGAAAATAATCGAGTTGATTGATTGTTTTAAAAAAACATTAAAAGAACTGCAAATAATCTACCGATACGTTTTTAAAAAAGAACCCTCTACGAAACTGGAAGAGGTCGCTTTACAAATGGCTCGCGTATCCACATTCGCCTATCGCGAGAGTTTCCTCTCTTTTCCGTTACATGCATATAAATTGCCCATTCACAACTACACCTTTTCCCCTGAGGGGTTCATATTTGTAGAACTATCTGCTCAACCAATCGCTAAAGGGGCTAAACGGGTATTCGAAAAAGTGATTTGGTCCAACCATTCCTATCCGGCTGAGGTAGCGAAGGGAAGCGTTAGCGCCAGTCGCGCACAATTCGCAAAAGAAAAAGATATTTTATCTCGTTTAAATGGAACTAAGGGGATTATCAAAACTTTTACCTGCGGTCAAACGCTCCCGATAACTGAAATAGGGCAAGATCTAGAAACGATATTTATTCAAGAGCTTCACCAAACCGACCTCTTTTATTGGCTAACGGAAAAAAGAATTTCCCTTTTGCCCCAAGATAAAATGGATCTTTTCGAGCAACTGCTGCACGGATTAAACGCTATTTCCACCTTGGGTTCGCATGGAGATCTTAACTTTAACAATATTGTTTTTAGACGTACCCACACAGGAGCAATTAAAGGAGCCATCATCGACTTTGAATCCTTTACCTCCAAAAATTCTTCAACAGTNNGAACATCGGCCACCAGAACATCTTCAAAACAAACCCGCTTATCCAGCAAAAATTGATGTCTGGGCACTGGGCCTTTGCTTCTATGCGCTTTTCACAGAAAGGCCGTTTCCTTGGCATCAGAAAAAAGAGGAGAAGCAGATAAAAATAATCACTTCCCTAAAAGCGGATTGGGCTCGTAAAGAATTAGAGCCCTACCATCTTCCTCCTATAGCCGCTGATATAATTAATCTCATGCTGCACCCCGATCCTTACAAACGGATCTTTGCCGCACATGCCCTGGCTCGTTTACGAGAAGATTCTCAATACCAACAGCCCGTAGCCCTTTGAAGGGAAGAAAAAGGGGTAAAATTAACGCCTTGTATCAGCTTGAGGTTTGCGCCCAAGCAAAAAAATGAGGTCCCGCTTCCTGTCATCACAACTGTGGTATACCCTTGATCTAACAGTTGTTTTTTTAGATCGCTGAGCCTGGGCTCTATAGAAAAAGCAGGAATTTCCAGATCATTACAATAGAGTAGCTCTCCCCGCTGCAGCGCGTCAAGAATCGTGCGGGGATTTGTAGAAGAGCACAATTCCACACACGTTTTTTGGTAGACGAGTGGTGTGGATAACCCATAATAGGGTTTCGCTATCCAGCCCGATACAGGGAATGGCGCCTGAGGTGAAATCTCTTCTCCTCGACCTGTACAATAGGCTGTCCCCAATGAGAAAAAGAATGCGACATCGGAGCCAATCTGAGCGCCTAAATCTTGCAGCTTTTTCTCAGAGAGGNNGGTCCCTTTTGTTATTTGGTTTAATCCCCAAAGAGTTGTGGCTGCATTGCTGCTTCCTCCTCCGAGGCCTGCTTGGATTGGAATCTTTTTCTCTATGTGGATATGTAGAGGCGGCAAGGGGCAGGAACGGCGGAATAATTCTCGCGCTTTGAAAATCAGGTTCGTTTCGTCGCAGGGTAGCGAGGGATCAGAACTAGTAATCTGGTCGGTTTTCGCAGGGTAGAAATGGAGAGTGTCAGAAAGATTAATTGCTTGAAATAGAGACGCTATATCGTGATAGCCATCGCCCCTTTTTTTAAGGACGCGGAAAAAAAGGTTAAGCTTAGCAGGTGAAGATAAGATAAGAGGCGCAAAGGAACTTTGCGCCTCTATAGAGCAATTACTCAGCCTTTTCAGGAGAAGACTCCCCTTCAACAGAAGGGATAGGAGCTACGACCGTTTCAATTCCTAAAGAGGCCATGCCCTCAGGAATGATATGGAGCGTACAGGTAGCTGGAACACCCTCTTTTAACTTCATAGGGATTTTGTGAGCGCCTGTCTCTTTAATAGGACGTGTCATTTGGATGTAACGCTTCTCAACAGGGAGACCGCTTTGTTGGAAGAGTTGCGCGATATCGAACGCCGAAACAGAGCCATACATGTGCCCTTCTGGATCGACTTTCACTCGAGTTTCCAAAATAATCGACTCCACTTGTTTAGCGAGCTCATCAGCCTCTTGCCGATCGACAACAGCCTGTTTCGCCCTTTCTTCGCGGAGGCTCTCACGCTTACGGAGCGTGTTTGCCGATGCGACGACAGCAAAACCTTTCGGCAAAAGAAAGTTACGGACATAGCCCGGCTTCGCGGAGACAACGTCCCCTTTTTGCCCGAGGGCTTCAACGTCTTGTAGTAGTAACAANNAGCATGATGCCTCCTATTCTTCAGCGACAAATGGGAGCAGCGCCATGTAGCGGGCGCGCTTGATCGCTTTCTTCAGCATCTTCTGGTAGAAATAGGAGACGCCTGTGATCCGGCGCGGCAAAATCTTACCTCGCTCAGTGATAAATTGACGGAGATTATCAACATCTTTGTAGTCGATTGTCTCTGCTTTCAGTGCCGTAAACGGGCAAGTTTTCTTCTTTTTTGCAAAAGGAGAATCGCCGCTTGTCGAGGCGCTATTGCTATTGGAATAGCTACTTCTTCTAGAACTTGGGTACATCGCTATCTCCTATTGTAGATTGATCGGTTTGAAATCGAGCGACTCGAGAACTGTCTCGGTGCGCATAGTCATGAATCGGATCAGATCTTCATGGAGAGGATAATCTTTCCATAGTTCAGCGATCGAAGAGGTGGGTGCGTCAAAATAGACCAGGTAGTAATAACCTTCTCTCTTGCCATCAATTTGATAGGCGAGCTTACGACGCCCTTGCTCGTGGATTTTCCGGATCGATCCGCCTTGTGCAGCGATTCCGTCTGTGATTTTTTCAAACGCCTTTTTGCGGGATTCATCGCTCAGCGTAGCGCTGATGATGTACATCCCTTCGTAGAGGGCGCTTCGTTGTCTTCTTGTCGTCATTTTATTCTCCAATGCTCGGGTTCGATGAATGATTTGCAAAATTCATCGCAATGGTTATCCCTTCGTTTAACCAAATTTCAGTCGTTTTGACTGCACGTTCCAACACATTTGGAACGATTTTCTCTTCCGTTTCGTTGAATCGGCCTAGCACATGGCTCACCAAATCCCCCGTTTCACGGTCGCCCACTCCTATGCGGAGCCGGGCATAGCTGCTAGTCTGCAAATGACCCTCAATACTTTTGAGGCCATTGTGCCCACCAGATCCACTATTATTTTTCAGCCTCAGCTGCCCTACGGGGATCGCGATATCATCGACAATAACCAAGAGGCGGGCCAGATCAATTTTCCAAAAGCGCATAGCTAAAACCACGGCTTCGCCGCTGCAGTTCATATAGGTTAGCGGCATCTGGAGTACTACTCGCTTCGAATCGACGATCCCTTCAGCTAGCGCACTCTTAAACTTCACTTGCTTGCGAAACTGAAGTCCCCATTTTCGGGCGAGCTGCTGGACAGCTTCAAATCCGATGTTGTGCCGAGTCTTTTCATACGATTTGCCGGGGTTTCCCAAACCGACAATCAAATATAAGGGAGACTCGTCTACCATCATCTCTTAGCGATTACAACGACCACTTCGCTCATCGCGGCCAAAGGCTTAACAGCCGAAGGGATCGCAATATCAGAAAGACGTTTCGCACCGGCGATCTGGAGATCACTAATATCGACCGTAAATTCCTGAGGGATATCTTTAGGCAAGCAACGCACTTTAAGATTGCGAATGACTTGTCGTCTAAATCCACCTAACTTGATCCCTGGGCACTCAGCGGTACCCAAAATTTGAATGGGCACATTGAGAGTTACAGGAGTGTGGGCATCCAAGATAACGAAATCGAGGTGTAGGATCGCATAGCTGGTAGGATGGTAGTGGATATCCTTGATCACCGCTCTAAAATGGTGGCTTCCCTCATGCAAATCGAAAATAGTCGTGGGCAGAAGGCCAGGTTTCAGGTTGCGGAGAATGGTTTGCATCTCCTCACCCTTAACGGTGATACTTTGGACCTCTTGCTTGTGCCCATACAGAACGCCTGGAATATTTCCTTCTCGACGGATTCTTTTGACTTCGCCTTTACTGCCGGCGGCTCTTTTAAACACTGAAAGTTTCATAACCTATCCTTCTAACTTTAAATAGTAACAGCACCAAGAAAAGCCTTGCTAAAACCAGGAAGGATCATTGGGGATGCGCTGTTTAAATAATAATAATTGGGGCGGAAGGATTCGAACCTCCGCATGGCNNCTTACCGCTTGGCGACGCCCCAGCATTCCACTTCAGGTATCGTAAAATAAAGTACGTGCCATGATAGCGAAGAGCGTAAATTATTTGCAAGACGAGTCTTGAGGATCTCGGATAAAATATATTTTGATAAGATATTCCGTTTCCGTTAGAGGGTGATATATGCGTATCGTACATATAGCTTCAGAGTTTTCCCCCATAGCAAAGGCAGGTGGTCTTGGCGAGGTTCTAGTTGGCCTTTCCCGTCAGCTCTCTTTGGAAAATGAGGTGGATATCATCATCCCAAAATATGATTTTATCCCCACTTCATCCCTCCTCTTCCTTAACATGGAAGTACCTGATTTTAAATGCATTGAACACGGAAAATCCCACGCAAATACGATGTGGTCAGCCCAAGTGGAAGAGTGCCGCCTCCACCTGCTAGAGGCCCGCCACCCCGCTGGCTATTTTCATCGACCTAATATCTACGGCTATCCAGACGACACGGCCCGCTTTATCTATTTTTGCCNNAGAATATCTTAAACTCAAAGGGGAGCCGATCGACGTGCTTCACCTTCACGAATGGCACACAGCCCTGTGCGCGCCCCTCGTAAAAACGGCCTTAAAAGAGCTGCAAATCGGCTCGGTCTTATTGACGATTCATAATCTTGAGTATCAAGGGCGATGCGCCCCTTGGGACCTCGACGCCATTGGCCTTAAAGGGAAAGACTACCTGAAACCTCATTTGCTTCAAGACGACGATCCAGCACTGCCCAATACCCTCAACCTCCTCAAGGGAGGTATTGTCTTTGCCGATGCCGTAAACACCGTCTCCCCCACCTACGCACGGGAAATCATCGTCCCTGGCAGGGGGTTCGGCCTCGATAAGACATTAATGAAGCAGAAAAAAAAGTTGAGCGGGATCCTCAATGGGATCGACCAAAAGCTTTGGAATCCAGAGACCGATCCTCTGATCAAAACCCACTATAGCTCAAACGATTCTCTCGTTAAAATCCAATTAGCTAAGGGACAAAATCGGGCCGATTTAGAAAAAAGATTTAACATACCGGCAAATAAACAGCCCTGGGTGGGCTGCGTAACCCGCATCGTTCCCCAAAAAGGGCCCGAGTTACTCGAAGAGGCGATCCATTACACTTTGTCACAAGGCGGCGTCTTTACCCTCCTCGGCTCCTCCCCCATCCCCGAACTGCAGCGCCATTTCGAAGAGCTCAAAGAAAAATATATCAATCGCCCCGAGCTGGTGATCGAATGCAACTATGACGAGGCCTTAGCCCATAAAATCTACACATCCCTCGATTTTGTCGTCATCCCGTCCCATTTCGAGCCCTGTGGTCTCGCCCAACTCATCGCCATGCGCTACGGGACTATCCCTATCGCTCGCGCTACGGGAGGGCTTAAAGACACCGTTTTCGATTGCAATGACCACACCGTCCCTGCTTCTAAGCGCAACGGCTTTTCCTTCGAAAAAGCCACCTCCGCAGGCATCATCGAAGCGCTCAAAAGAGCTTTCGAACTCCAAAAGAACGACCCAGCCACGTTTCAATCTCTTTTGCGCCGAGCCATCCAAAGCGACTTCAGTTGGAAAAAACCGGCCCAGCAGTACATGAAACTCTACCAAAAAATAGCTGGCCGAGAATCGTCGAGCAACACCGGCGGCTCGTCTTTAGGCCAGGTGATCAATTTCCGCGAAATGTATAAACAAGAAACCTAAGAAAAAAGGTAACTATTCAGATACCTTTAGATTAAACGTAAGTTATTGAACCACAGAGAGCGGTAGAGGACACAGAGAAGCCTGAAAGGCGTTACAAACGAAGGGATTGATCATTTTTAGCCGCGTTTCGCGGCCTCTCTAGTCCTCTGTGATCTCTGTGGTTCAACAACTTCCGTTCAATCTAGGGGTATCTGAATAGTTACGAAAAAAGAAGGCTTTGCAAAATAAATAAGCGTATCTTGCAAATCCTGCCGATTGCCGATTGTGGTATACTTACCCCGTCCCGGTTTTTCTCTTAATAAGCCTAGTGGTTGTCTAACGCCTTTTTGATGAAAAAGCGATTGGCATAGAAATAGTCTACAGCCGATGCAGCCGTGTAGATAGCGGCTACCAAGGCCGCATAGAGGCTAATTTTCTGAAAGAGTTCTAACGACAAATATCCCAGAGTATAGGGAATCATCAATACCACGATGAGCACCGCCACAACGGCTTGCATAACAGCCTTCAACTTCCCGCTAACCCGCGCCGCCAAGGCAAAACCCCTTAAAGCGCAGAGCGTACGGAGCGTGCTGATGAAAAAATCCCGGTAGAGAAACACGAGAACTACCAACATAGGGAGCTGCACGGCTCCCTGAGTAAAGGTGAAAAAGAGGGAGATGTGAGTAATGCTATCGGCCATTGGGTCGAGCACTTTACCCAAATCGGTCACCTGGTTGCTTCGTCTCGCCAAAAACCCGTCAATAATGTCGGAAAATTCGCTAACCAGCAGAAGCAGCAACATAATGGGGGGAATCCAAACAAGAGGAATTCCAAGCCATTCATACCCTAAATAGAGGACAGGAAAGAGGGGGCTGATCAAAATCCGAAGAAGGGTAAAATAGTGCGCTGTATTCATATGTGATAATTAGACTAAACAGAGCCATGAAAAAAATCAATCAGCTAAGGCAAAAAAAAAATCGGGATATACCTTTCGTGACTCAACAATTGGCTTTTGAGCTGCGCGAAAATGGCCAGAAATCGACGATTTGTGACCGATTGCGGTATAAATCTCTCAAACCGGTGAAACGAGAGCCAATGGCTCTCTTTTTTGTACAGCAAGCTGGCCGCAGGCGGCCGCTATGTCTTTACCTTTGGTATAGCGCCATGTGGTCGTGATCCCGGCTGAAACCAAAATATCGCGAAACCCTTCAATCGCCTCTTTAGTAGGACGGCGTAAATTTAGACCCTCGACAGGATTGTACGGGATCAAATTAACCGTGCACTGCTTTCCCGATAATAGCCGTGTTAGCTCTTCGGCATGCTGAGAGCGGTCGTTAATCCCCGCCAAGAGCGTGTATTCGTAGGTAATATCCCTTTTAGTCTCTAGGGCATACCTATCCATCGCCATCAATATCTCTTCCAGAGCATATTTACGTGCATAAGGGATAATTTTTTTTCGTAAATGCTGGTTGGGAGCATGGAGCGAAAGGACGAGATTCACAGCGAGCTCTTCTTTAGCCAGGCGCTCAATCCCCTCCACGACACCCACCGTCGATACGGTGATTCGGCGCTGGGAAATATGGAAGGCGTTAGGATCGTTAAAGAGGTAAATCGACTCCATTACAGCGTCGTAATTTTCCATCGGCTCCCCCATCCCCATATAGACGATGTGGGAAACCCGCTCTCCCTTAACCTTTAAAGTCCGGTCAATATGGAGAACCTGTTCAACAATTTCCGCTGTCGACAAATTGCGTATAAGCCCTTCACGACCAGAAGCGCAAAAAGCGCAACGGGCCGGGCATCCCACTTGAGAAGAGACGCAGACGGTGCGGCGCGTCCCCGACATAATGAGGACCGATTCGACCCGCTGACCATCGGCCAATTCCCAAAGATATTTAATAGTCTCCCCATCTTCCGATTCTAACGTACGGATCAGTTTCAGCGCAGGAAACCGGAAAGACGCCGCGAGTTTTTCGCGCAGAGGCTTAGAGAGATTGGTCATCTCTTCAAAGGAGGTGGCCCCCTTGTTGTAGATCCAATCAAATATCTGAGGGGCGCGGAACGATTTTTCACCGCTCTGCTCCAGCCAGCTCTTCAAAGAATTGAGAGAAAAGGAACAAAATTCTTGCATGAGCCAAATTTATAGCAGAAATATGCTTAAAATACTTGTGTTTTTATATTTTTCTGAGAAAATCAAAAAAAACCTAGATAGGTGAACCTTGATCTACGTCAACAAAAAGCTGAATGTCTGTGCCCACATATACAATTTTTTTATCAAAATCGGCAGTAACCTGCAGAGCCTTTTCCTCCTCTACTGGCGCCTAACTTGGGGCTTTCAATTTTTCCTCGCGGGTATTGGAAAAGTTTTTAATATGGATAAAGCGATCCAATATTTCGTTACCCTAAACATCCCCTCCCCGGTTTTTAGCGCCTATTTAGTCTCCTATGTGGAAATGATCTGCGGCCTTTTGCTAATCATTGGATTTGCCTCTCGCCTTATCACCCTTCCTCTGATCATTGTCATGATGACGGCGATGGGGACGGCCCACTCCCATGTTTTTGGCGGCTGCCAATTCCTCCTCGAACCCCACACCTTCTTGCGCGAGGCCCCCTATCCCTATTTAATGTCGGCGCTGATTATTTTTATTTTTGGTCCCGGTCGCCTATCCTTAGATGCCTGGATCAAAAGATGGGTGGAAAAACAACCGAGGTATTAAAACCAATAGGCGCGACATCTCTTGCCTGTTGCCATTTTAGCTGGTAGAAGATAAGATCTTGAGTCAAAAAAGGGTTCTATGTCTCAAGGAAAAAACGTGCAAATTCAAGATTCTCTCAAACCGATCGTAGCTCTCTGCAAACGGCGGGGCTTCATCTATCCCGGCTCCGAAATTTACGGCGGATTTGCCAATACCTATTCCTTTGGTCCCTACGGAGCCGAACTCAAGAAAAATATTAAAGACCTCTGGTGGAAGACCTTTGTCCACGATAGACGCGATATGGTGGGACTCGACGGACCGATCCTCCTCCACCCTAAAGCCTGGCAAGCCTCTGGCCACCTCGAAGGATTTAACGACGCTCTAATCGATTGCAAAGCATGCAAAGGGCGCTTCCGCTGCGACCACCTCATCGAAGAGGCTTTGGGAATCAGCGCCGAGGGCCTCACCGTTCCAGAAATGACAAAGCAGGTACAAGAGGGGAAAATTAAATGCCCTAAATGTGGCGCCCAAGATTTTACCGAAGCGCGCCATTTCAACCTGATGTTCCATACCCACATGAGCAAAACCGGCGCCGATGGCGATGTAGCCTATTTACGCCCCGAAACGGCCCAGGCGATTTTCCTCGATTACAAAAACATTGTCGACACCATGCGGGTAAAAATCCCCTTTGGAGCGGCTCAAATCGGTAAAGCATTCCGCAATGAGATTACACCGGGCAACTTCGTCTTCCGAGTCATCGAATTCGAACAAATGGAGATCGAATACTTTATCCGCGAATCTGCGTGGGTTGAGACTTTTGAAAAATGGCTCAAATCGATGCACGATTGGTGCAAACTGATCGGCCTCAATCCCGCTCGCGTCCATGAAAAAGAGCACCCTCAAGAGCAGCTCTCCCACTATTCCAAGAGAACCGTCGACCTCGTCTACGATTTCCCCTTTGGAACGAGCGAGCTGTATGGACTCGCCTATCGGACCGATTTCGATCTGAAGCGGCACGCCGAATTTTCAGGGACGAACCTCGAATATACAGATCCGGAAACACGGGAAAAATTCATCCCTCACGTGATCGAGCCTACGTTTGGCGTAGAAAGGACCCTTTTGGCCCTCCTCTGCGATGCCTACGACGAAGAGCAACTCGAAAATGGGGAGGTGAGAACGGTACTTCACTTCTCGCCCCGAATTGCCCCGGTAAAAGTCGCCGTCTTCCCTCTCATGAAAAAAGAGCCGCTCGCTGAAAAGGCCCAACACCTATTCGCGCAGCTCAAATCTCTTTGGGCTTGCGAATACGACGAATCGGGCGCGATCGGCAAACGCTACCGACGCCAAGACGAGCTCGGCACACCCTTTTGCATCACCGTGGACTTCGACACACTCGAGAACGACACCGTCACTCTCCGAGATCGAGACTCTATGAAGCAAGAGCGAATACCGATCAAAGAACTGATCGGAGTCTTAGCGGAGAAATTGCGATAGAGGCTCGATTCTCATCATCGCCAAAATATACCACAATCGGCCAAGAACTTGAAATTTTCAGCAGCGTCGAAGTCCAAGTTATTGACCGATTGTAGTATAACTCGAAACAGATGAATAAAAAATTTATGAGTATGAGACTGGAGGCTCTTTGAAATAGCCGAACTGCTCCAATTCCGCCGCTTTTTGAACCAGCTCAGATTCGATTCGCACGAGAGTTTTTGTAAAAAAATCTGAATGGCCGCTAAAACATAAAACATCCGATGGATTCAAGCTCGCGGAGCTTTTGAACTAATTCAGATTTGGATGAGGAACGGAATTTGTCTTTGATCCGTTCAATATGATGTTCTACTGTTCTTTTCGAAATAAACATCGCACTTGCTATCTGAGAAGCAGGACAAGCTTTGATTAAATATTTCATGACTTCAAATTCTCTATCAGTAATTGATTCTGGAATGCTGATTCCTATTTTTTTTAAAAATTGATCAAGCGCAACTGATTTGATGATTGCGGGATTTTCCATCTTCTGAAATGAAGTACCCAGAAGGTGCAGCATATCCACCTTATTGTTTTCTAATGCATTATATAACTCTTTAAACTCTTCATGAAATCGTTTTATAAATAGGCGAAGCAATGGCATTTCTTTAATAAGCATCATGTGTTGAAATGGATTTGATGAATTTAAAGCAAATCCATACGTATTCGCGCATTGACCAGTTTTTTCTACAAACTGCAAGCTAAAATTAATTGAATAGCCCTCTCTTGCCTTCCTGAGTAGTTTATTCATGCCTTCATCTTCATTTTCCTGCAACAATCTGACTCCGTTCCTAATTTTGCATGGGTCGCACTCATCTGGCCAATGAAGAAGATTAGATTTTTCTGAGAGAAAATATTCTTCCCAGCTTTTACTGAGATTTACGCCCGTAAACTGTCCTGAATTCGTGACTCTGGCATGAAAAAATTGACTAATTCCAAAAGTTTGCACTAGCGGACTGCAAAAAGACTGTATTTTGTCATGAAATTTATCCGTAATTCTCGTCATATCACGAAATTCTTTCATACTCACCTCACTCTCTTGGTGTTTTTGGTTACGCCTTTTAAGAATCCTGCAGATCTTCCCAAAATTTCACGTTATCTAAGCAACGCAGCCAAAATTTGATCCGCGAAAATAGCCTCCTATTTCTAATAGGAAACTATGCTGCAATCGGCCAAGAACTTGAAATTTCAGCAGCGTNNAAGTTCTTGGCCGATTGTAGTATATTTTCACGCCGGCTATGCCTGATCAAAATTCTAGGCGCTATTATGGGTTGGTTGTCTAACTTTCAACTGGAAGCAGTATATGCTGCTTCCGTTTCAATCGCCTATCTCTTTTCTGTTCTAACGGGGTCCTTTTTTTGGTCTTTTTAGCGGAGCCCTATTTGTCTTCGAATAGTAGCCCCCGCTAAAAACCCCAAAAAAGGACCTGCGTTATAAAGAAAAATATATAGACGATTGAAAAGGAAGCAGTATATACACAACTTGAATTGTATCCAAACTTTGGCGTATAACTCCCGTTTATGAATACAAATAGAGCCTATCTGTTAGTCAATTTTGGCGGACCGCGCGATGTAGGCGAGATCGCCCCCTTTTTAACGGCGCTGCTCCAAGATAGGGATGTGATCCGCACCCGCTTCCCCACCTTCTTCCACAATTGGTTCTTTGGCAGAATCGCTAGAAAAAGAGCAGGGAAAATCGCTGAGGATTACGAAAAAATCGGCGGCCGTTCTCCAATCTACTTTGACACGGAGGAGACTGCCAAACAGCTCTCTCCTCTTCTAAACGCCCCCGTTCTCACTTTCCACCGCTATCTACCAGCTACTCACGCCAATTCGCTAAGCGCGATTGAAGAATGTGCAGCAAAAGAGATTCAGGTCATTCCCCTATTTCCGCAATTCAGTTACGCCACAACGGGAAGTATTGCCCGCTTTTTTATGGAGCGGCTCGAACCTAAACAGGTACGAAAATTGCGCTGGATTAAATCCTATCCTGCTCACCGAGCTTTTATCGGCTCGTATATACAACGGATTTCCGATTTTTTGAGGGAAAAAAACTTGAACGAAGAGGAGACTATCCTCCTTTTTTCCGCTCATGGCGTTCCCCTCTCTTTTATCGAAAGGGGGGATCTCTACCAATCGGAATGTGAACTCTCCTACCTCCATACAATTGATGCCTTCCCCAAAGCTTTAGGCCGCCTCTCTTACCAATCGAAATTTGGACGGGGCGAATGGCTTCGTCCTTATACCGATGAGACGTGCAAAGGAACCGCCGAATGGGGAATGGGACGCAAACAGGTCGTTGTAGTTCCCATCGCCTTTACCTCGGACCACATTGAGACGTTGTTTGAAATCGAAGAGCTCTATCTGCCGCTCATTCGTCAGCAGGGCTTCGACGCTTACCGCTGTCCTGCGCTCAATCTAGAGCCTTATTGGATCGAGGGGCTTTGTCAAATTGCGAAAGAGACTAGCGGACTTGCGACTCAAATGTTGGTCCGAACATGCGAAATCTAAAAAACTTTTTCCTACGCGCCC
>PLXF01000052.1 GCA_003151315.1 Parachlamydiales bacterium | reverse complement strand
CGTTAATGGCGAACGAGCGCTCTGCTACAAGAGAATTACTCGACTGGACATCGGCGATAATCGCCAAGGGCGCCGCAAAAGTGTTGAGCGCTGTTTTGTGGTGGTCGATGACGCTGATCACCTCTAAATAAGAAGGGATTCCCATCTCATCGCGGTTGCAAAAATCGCGTAGCGAAACGGTGCCAAGCGTAGGTTGTCTAATGTCGTTTCCGTGGACNNTGGGAAAAAACTTCCCTTTTTGAGCCGATTCGGGTTGAACTACGGTTAGGTGGGAGTGGGATCCCATCTTCTCCCGAATCTCCTCCACATCGCCCCTTAAACTGATAAATGTGGGCGTATGCTTAAACACTTCGGTTTTTGTTTTTAGCGCGACATCGATTTTTTCTAGCCGTTCCCGAATATGGAAAATCGCCTCGTGTAAAGAACGGACAGCCTCTTCTAAAAAATGGAAAATATGGGGGCGATCTCCAACAAGCTCTCCTTGCGCATCAAAGAGAGAGTGGAGTTTTTTGAGAAGCTGAGATAGGTCGGGAAAGGGAACACTTCCCCATTTCGCTAAATGGACACATAATTCATCAAATGTACAGTTTAAGCCCTTCTGCAGGCCCAATACATGGATCACAAAATTTTCTGTGTGCTCTCTCTGCTTGGCCGAAAAACCTTGAATCGGCTCACATCGGCTCAGTTCTAAGGTGAATAGATTGTGTAAGTGGGTTTCAAAATCGGGTAGCTGAAGCTCTTTTTTTGCAAATTGGGAGATGAGTTGCAGATGGAGCGTATTTTCAAACCAGCGAAGGCATGTACTGAGAAGCAAAATCACCTGTTGGACTCCCTCTACGTCGGCCCCACGCCAATCGCCGAGATAGTATCCGTCCCCATCAACAATCACAAAGGCACGGTTTTCCCGCTCGTGATCAATCGCTGTAATGGATACCTCTTCTGTAACTCGGGTCACCCCTTTTTGGGTCATCAGATCTTTGCCAGATAAAGCAAGAGAGGTACGCAGGCTGGGCAAGTGGGAAAAAACGGCGGCTCCCAGGGGAGCTCGGAAGATCCAATCAATTTCGATCTGAGATTGAGGAGGACCTCCTGGGAGATTCCAAACATGCAGGCTATCTCCTACCCGTGCGGCAAAAGCATCAAGCCAGCCCCAAAAAGAGGCGATCGTCGTATCCAAGTCGGGAGATTTATGAGCAGTAACAAAATGGGTACCGGGATACACTTTCCCCATTCCGATAGGGAAAAGGGTCTGGTAAGAGCTCCGATCGATCCATTTTCCGGCGACCTTTCCCCGAATTTCCCGATTTTCTTCGCCACTTAACCCAGAAAACTGGTTCAGCCACGTTTCAAAACTGCCAAAATTGTAATGCTCGATGAGTCGTTCTTTATCCACCCGCTCGATAAATTCCAAAACGGCTGGCAGCAAAAAACAAGGGTTTTTTTCGGCTCGAATCAGGTCGATGAGAGCTGATCCCACCATCTCCTCTTTCATCCGATCATTTGCTTGTGTAAACTTTTTTTCAGAAAATGTGTGAAAGACGGCATCCAAACGGGAAAAGCCCAGTTTTTCCAAAGGCCGATCCCCGAGAAGAGCAGATTTTCGCATGTTTTGGTCTCCAGTTGAAAGAGAAATGGACTGAGCAGGACTCGAACCTGCGACCNNAAAGAACCTAAAATTTACTGGCTTTCCCACCTATTTTGCAAGTGGAATTGCTAACAATCGACGAACTCAACTATTATTTCTCATCTATGGCACTTACATTGGGTATTTTTGGCGCCTCTGGGCGGATGGGTCGGGCGGTGGCCTCCTGCCTCTTAAATGAGGGGAAATTTCACCTTTCTTGCGCCCACGTCCACGCCAGCTCTCCCTTTTTAGGACAAGACCTAGGGCTCCTTATCGACCAACCCCCTCTGGGAATTACCCTCTCCACAACACTGCCCACGCCCTTGCCCGACCTCTTTATCGACTTCTCCTTGGCTCCAGGCCTATCCGAGCGGCTTGCCCTCAAGCGCCCCCTCGTTATCGGCACCACGGGGCTCTCTTCCGCCGACTTAGCTCTAATCAAAGAGGCGGCCCAATCGACCCCCATTTTCCATGCAGCCAATTTTTCCATCGGGATGGCTCTTATGACCTATCTCGTCCAAGAGACCGCAAAGCGCTTCCCTACGGCACAGATCAATCTGACTGAAACGCACCATGCGGGGAAAAAAGACGCTCCCAGCGGCAGCGCCCTCAAACTGGCCGCCTCTATCCGAAAGATCAATCCAGAGGCCGCCGTACCGATCCAATCTATCCGTAACGGAAACATTGTAGGTAAACACCGAGTGCAATTTTATACCGGCGAAGAACGGATCGAAATTTTCCACGAAGCCCAAACGCGAGACGCTTTTGCAAAAGGGGCACTACTCGCCGCCGAATTTCTCAGCCAACAAAAGCCGGGCCTCTACAACATGGACGATCTATACCGTTCGTGATTCAAGAATCACGAACGGTATACTCAGAAAATAAACCAATTCTTGAATTGTGAGCGACATATACTACTTCCGTTTCAATCGCCTATATCCTTTCCGTTCTAACGGGGTCTTTTTTGGTCTTTTTAGCGGGGCCCTATTTGTCTTCGAATAGTAGCCCCGCTAAAAAGACCAAAAAAGGACCTGCGTTACAACGAAAAATATATAGCCGCTTGAACCGGCAGCAGTATATACTCCAAACGCAACCTTTCCTAAAGAAAGGTTTTTTGAATATACCATGCGTGATTCAAGAATCACGCATGGTATAAAACCCTTTTAGATAGGTTTTGCTATGCTACCCTCAACGCCTCTTATATCCTCTTCGCCTTCTTGCTCAACCCAAATCAAACAAAACATACTGCCTACGACTTCTCTAAGTGGTAGCATCTCCTTTCTCGTATTAGGCGCCGGAGGTTTAGCCCTGATGATAGCTCCCGATCAAGATCTGGATAGTGTGAAAACAACTAATCGGTTTTTTTTATTCGGCTGTTTTGCCGGAGCTGCAACTTATGTTGCTGCCAACGTAGTTGCATGTGCAACGACTAGCGGCTCAGCTTTAAAAACCTATTGCAAAGAAGGAGGCGGAGCTGCCAAAGAAAAACTGCAAAACGCCATCAAGCCGGGCGGAATTATCTACCACACTTTTTGGGCTCGCCCTCCTTTCCTTCAATCCCGCTAAATGAGACAACTTATGGAATCGGTCGCTGTTAAAGATTTTCTCATTGGGCCAGGTCAACCACTGACCATTATTTGCGGCCCTTGCGTAATGGAAGGAGAAGAGCATACGCTCCAAGCCGCAGCTCAACTTAAAGAGATTTTCGCCCCTTTTAAGTTCTCGTTTATTTTCAAAGCGAGCTACGACAAAGCAAACCGCAGTTCGATCGATTCTTTTCGGGGCCCCGGCCTCCTTAAAGGGCTCAAAATCTTGCGCCGCGTCCAAAAAGAGTTAAATCTGCCAGTCACCACCGACGTTCACTCCCCGCAAGAGGCTGTGGCTGCTGGGAAAACATGCGATATGATCCAGATTCCGGCGTTCTTGTGCCGGCAAACCGATCTCATTGCGGCGGCTGCACAAACAAACGCTGCGATCAATGTGAAAAAGGGGCAATTCATGGCTCCTTGGGAGATGAAAAATGTCGTCGATAAGATCACTTCGCAGCACAATAGAAAGATCATTTTGACCGATCGGGGAACTACCTTTGGCTATAACAATCTAGTCAGCGACATGAGAGCAATTCCGATTATGCAAACATTCGGTTTTCCCGTCTGTTTCGACGCCTCCCATTCGGTGCAGTTGCCTGGGGGCCTTGGAACCTCTTCCGGAGGGCAGCGGGAATTCATCCCCACTCTAGCTCGCTGTGCTGTAGCCGCTGGCTGCAACGCTCTCTTTATCGAAGCACACCCCAATCCCAAAGAGGCAAAAAGCGACAGCGCTACCGTCATGCCGTTTGATGAGTTGAGCCGTTTATTGAGCGACTTGGAAAAGCTATACGATGTGATGCAAAGCGCCTGCCTGGTTTAGAGACTGTTTCTAAGACTTCGGCATATGTACTGTTCGTGATTCAAGAATCGGCTTTCTCTATCGAGCGACAGGGACAACGATATAACGATATAATGATAAGAAATTTGCAAAAAAAACAGTTTATCGTTACATCGTTATATCGTTTCCATCATTGCTCCTACTGCTCGATAGAGAAAGCTGATTGAAATGGAAGCACTATACCGCTCGTGATTCTTGAATTACGAGCGGTATACACTATTTATTTGCGCATTATTGAGACGAGAATCTCAATAGCATCTTTTTTCGATTTTACCAATTCGTTTCTACATTTATCATCTTCCAATACTTCCGACACAAATATTGCGTAACCTCTGCAAATCGCTTTTAATTTTTCCCCGCTTTCTTCTGCTAAACAATCTTTGATAACTGAAAGAAAAATAGCCTTACGTGCTCGCAGTTGCTGAATCTTCGTCAACCCTCCCGAGAGAGTAACTTGCTGAAACTTCGCCAACCTTTCCGAAAGAGTAACTTGCTGAGCCTTCGCCAACTCTTCCGGGAGAGTAACTTGCTGAGCCTTCTTCAACCTTCTCTTGGGAATAATTTTAGATTGTTTCTCCTCTCTTTCTCTTTCCATGAGAGCTATTTTAGATGCCTTAGAAAAAGTAACGACAAACTCTGGGCTTAAATAAACAATATTATTATCTGACGTATAACTTAAGCCTAATAAATCCCATACATTTTTATTGCGGATCACTTCTAATATCAACTCCATCTTATTTTCCGAAATAATTTTTCTAAAAATCGCTGAAATTACTTCAATTCTAACTCCCACTAAATAATCTGAATTTCCTTGTATTAAACCATCTCTTATAAGCAAATGATGAATTCCGACTTCAGCTTGAGGGTTCTCTGGATATTCTTCAATTTTTTTATAAAATTTATTAATAAGTTGACTTGTAAAATTCTGCAAAGGAGAGACATTTAAAGACATATATTTACCTTTTTTGATGTTAATTTGAAACAATTGTAAAACATTAGTTAAATAATTTCAATGTAAAAACAAATGTATATAACCTACTAATAGACATTAAAATTAATCTAAAGAATCAAACCGACAATAACTTGCGCCAAATTAAACCAACAATCTATGTAACTATTCAGACACCCCCCTAGATTGAACGGAAGTTGTTGAACCACAGAGATCACAGAGGACTAGAGAGTCCGCAAAATGCGGCTAAAAATGATCAATCCCTTCGTTTTTAACGCCTTTCAGACTTCTCTGTGATCTCTNNTCAACAACTTCCGTTTAATCTAGGGATACCTGAATAGTTACCAATCTATCATTATTCCTTTGAACTTCGAATAAAATTAATGAAAAAAAATCCATTTTTATGTAAAATTTTCATTAAAGGAGTTAAAAAGCATGGCAAACATTCAAGAAATGTATAGTAATATTTCTCGTAAGTTTGGGGACAAAATGAAAAAATTTTGCCAACCCCTAATGGACTGCTATGGAATCACCCAATTTTATCACAACCGAATGACCCATTCGGGTTATTGGGCGGTTTTGGGATTACATACAAGGTGGGAGGAGTACTTCTTTTCTGA
>PLXF01000056.1 GCA_003151315.1 Parachlamydiales bacterium | reverse complement strand
AAAAGGGTTACGCAAGAGGTCTAATTTTTAATGCCGTTTCCAGCTCAAAAAAGGATTTGAATATGCTAATTTCCTGAGAGGGTTATTTTTTTTCTGGTTGGGGATTTGTTTGAAAAAGTTCGAGAAATGCTAGCCATCCCATGAGGACGAAGGAGGCGTAGATAAACCAGTTAAAGGAAATTTGTAACGTGAGGCCAATTAATACGAAAAATTGGAGCGCCGTCGTCGCTTTTCCCCAGCGGATTGCGCGGAAAACGACCGATTGCCATCTTCCCGCACTAAGCATACATGCGCCATAAATAAAGAGGAAAAAATCGCGGGAGAGCATGGCCGCGGCTTCCCAAGGGGCTATCCTGTTTTCGATAAATAGAGCTGTTAAGGCGAAATAGACGAAAAATTTATCCATAGCTGGGTCTAAAATGGCGCCAAAACGGCTTGTGCAGCTATTGCGCCGCGCTAAATAGCCGTCGATGGAATCGCTCAACATAGCTAAAATAATCGCAGCCAGACGCCAGTAGGTGTTGCCTTGAAGAAAAGCGAGCGCCAGAGGGGCTCTTAAGAAAGAGAGGCCGTTAGATATAGTGATCATGAGTATGTAGAAGAACCTATGACTCTTCCTTTTGCGCCCGCGATTTTTTCTTTCTCTTATACCAAATAAGAGCAATTATCGACACCACAAAGGCTCCAAAGAGGAGGAGGTTAAAGGTTTTTAGGTTGGCCATCAGCTGATGATAGTTGCGGCTGCCATAGTAAGCCAAGAGAAAAAGGGTAGAATTAGACAGAGCGCAGGCGATCCCGTCGCTTAAAAGAAATTTACCAAAATGCATCTTACCCATCCCGGCCGCTAAAAACAGACCGTTGCGGACGCCAAAGGGGATGAAGCGCCCAATCAGAAGGGTCCGAAATCCATATTTTTGGTAGTACCGTTGGATCTGGTCGAGCCTTTTTCGATCAAAAGTGCGGGCAAACCAGGCAATATCCCATAATTTGGGTCCTAATTTCCGCCCTATCCAATAACAGACCCAATCAGAAATGTAGCATCCTAAAAACAGGAAAATAAAGAGCTTGTAGGTGTTTTCTGGAACGACCGTTGCTGCTAACACGGCGCTGATAATGATCATCAAGTCTTCGCTGATCGGAACATTGAACCCCGCAAGCATAAGTGCCGAGAAAATGATCCAGTGAGCATAAGAGGCGTGTTCTAAAATGAATTGTTCCATATTCCTGATCTAAAAAATTATTATTATAAGAGTCAAGTTATACCTCTCTTGATTCAATAATTGGTTTTTGAGGCGCTCCAAAACGGTCATAAATCTTTCGATCGAAAAGGGGCGCTGTATTGAATTAATACTGCCCCCCTTTTCGATCGAAAGATTTCTGGCCATTTTCACGCAGCTCAAATTCCAAGTTNNCAAGTTCTTGACCGATTGTAGTATACATTCTTGAGTTTCTAAACGCCGATTGTAGAGTCGCGGGTGGTTGCTAAAACGGGCTGTCGGATCGTGCTTTCTGGAATTTTCAAAGGGGCTCGATCGGTCGCTAATGCATCGAATTGCTTTCCGAGGGAGAGTACTGAGAAGAGCCAGACTACCAGTACGACAAGGAATATAACGGCTACATAGGGAGCGCTCGCTGAAACGGTAGTGAAGAGTAGTAGAAGAGCTTGGTGAATGACCGATCCCCCCGATTTGCCGAGTCTAGATCCCACGCCGTCAATGGCCGCTTTCCCTTTTAGTTTGGATTCGTTGCTNNGTGGCGTCAAAAAAGGTGTATTTACATGCGCGAGCAAGAATATTTTGCATAGAGCCCAGCATAAGGCCGAACGCAAGGGGCGCCATTCCCGCCATAGCCGCTAGAGGTGAGATGAGGGCAGAGTCTTGAAAGAGGACGAAGGCAAAAAATCCGAGGCCAGAGACTAACATCATGGCGACGGGGACGAGCGCGCTTGTGGTCCAGGAGAAGCAGCGGATCACATTGCCCGTGATGAAGATGGAGGCAAAGGTGGCCACAATACCGATTACGGTCGTTACGCGGCTCATATAAGCTTGATAATCGCTCGGGTCGGGGTAAATAGCATTAATTTGATTTTTCCAAACAACCTCTATCAAGTTAATTGCAATGTTGTATGTCAAAACAATCAAAGCTATACATATTAAATATTTGGATTTAGCGAGATAAGAGAAGTTTTTGCGCAGCGACATTTTCACTTTTTCTGGGCGGTCTAAAAGGGGCCGTTTCTTGTCGGCGGGGCCGATTACGTGGTTATTCAGCCAGCGGAAAATGGCGATAGTGATGACCCCGCTTGCGATGACAAGGCAGGTCATGAGGAATACCGATTGCTCCCATTNNATTGATGTGCGAGCTGGCGATATTGCCCTCGAGCGCCATCAGCAAATAGGGGATGGCGGGGGTGTAGTTGAACCCTGACAGCCAATAGGCGACTTGACCGGCCAGGATAGAAGAGGCGTTGGCGCCAATCATCAGGAGGCCGTAGTAGCGCTTGGCCTCTCCCACAACCGTTACTTCGTTCGCAAAGCCCCAGAAAAGGACGGTCATAATCGCGGAGCTCCAGAGCTCAGACATAACGTAAAAGAGGGTAAAGGTCCAATTGCGGAAAATGGCAATTAGCCCCTTAAATCCGGCTGGGAGAATGGCTTGCATTTTATCTGCGAATTCATGGGGGTGGAGATGGTCGCGCAATGGGTAGAGAATGAAGGTGAATAGGAAAAAGAAGACCAGGAAGATGAGCATCATGATGTAGAAAACTTTTTCTCGGGAAAATCGGTTGGCGAGGCGGGTAAAGATAAAGGTGAGAAGGATAGCGCTGGGGAGAATAGCCCATACTTTAATGAACGGGATCGCCTCAGCGCCCGAATTAGGGGCTGTTACGACCATGGAATCTTTGAAAATACGAAATAAATTATAATTAAGAGTGATTAAGAAGAACATCCCGAGCATAGGGAAGAACTTCTTTAGCTCTGACCGGTGGATGGGCCAGAAGAAAGCGCGCCACTTGCCGAACTGGGCCGTGCTATCTTGCATATATCAACGGTTTCATTAGAACCTTCGGTTAGGGGGTTTCATAATAAATTTTATTCTATTTTTATGAAATCTCGTAACCTAAGCTTCCGAACGCTTCCAGCATCTCATATTTCTGAATTTTAGCCCATGTGATTTAGCATTTGGCGCCATTAATTATTTTTTATTACTAAGGGAGTCAATTCCCGGCAAATGGCCTAATTCAATAAATTCTAGAGAAGCCCCCCCTCCTGTCGAGAGGTGGTCGAATTGGTCGGCTAGGCCCGCTTGTTGAATGGCGGCTACAGAATCACCCCCTCCCACAATGACAGTTGCTGGTATTTCAGCTAAAGTTTTGGCTATCGCAAAGGTCCCGTAAGCGAATTGGGGCATTTCGAATACGCTTAAGGGGCCATTCCAAAAAATAGTTGATGCCTTTTTAAGCGTGCGAGACCACGCATCCACGGTTTGGGGGCCGATCCCCATCCCCTGCCATCCTGAGGGGACCCCCTCTTCTACAGTTACTATTTGGCTGGGGGAGTCGTTATGAAAGTGTTCGGCGACGACGAGATCAAGAGGCAGATATAAGGGAATTTTTTTATTTTCTGCTTCAATCAAAAGATCTTTTGCGACGGGAAGCTCTTCGGAATCGATAAGAGAGCTGCCCATGTAAAGCCCTTTTACATGTAAAAAGGTGTAGGCCATCGCGCCCCCGATAAATAGGGCGTCTATTTTAGGGAGTAAATTTTTTATTACTCCTATCTTAGTGGATACTTTGGCTCCCCCTAAAATGGCATAGTAGGGGCGTTTGGGTTTTTGTAAAAGGGAACCGAGTGCCAGGATCTCCTTTTCCATCAAAAAGCCCATGGCCGCTTTGTGGGGGAAAAACTGGGCGATTAAACAGGTAGAGGCATGGGCGCGGTGGGCCGTTCCAAAGGCGTCGTTTATGTAGAGATCCCCCAGTTTGGCTAAAGAGGCGGGGAAAGTGGGATCGCTCTCTGGGTGTTCTTCTCCTAGGTGGAAGCGCAAATTTTCTAAAAGAACGACTTGGCCTGGTTGGAGGTTTGCCGTTTTTTGTTCTATTTCTGGGCCTATGCAGTCGGGGAGCATCGTAACGGGCGTTTCTAACAGTTCAGAGAGGCGTTCAGCGCATGGGGTTAAGGAATCTTTAGCGGAACGTTTTCCGTTTGGCCGCCCTAAGTGGCTCATTAAAATAATCGAGGCCCCTTTTTCTAGACAGTATCGGATGGTGGGAAGGGCGGCTTGAATGCGTGTATCGTCGGAAATGGTCCCCTCTGAAGATAGAGGGACGTTAAAATCTACACGAATGAGGGCGCGCCTACCTTTGAGAGGGAGATCTCGCACTGAGAGCTTTTCCATAAACGGAATCGTAACAGATTATTTCAATTCGGAGAAAGGATTTGCTGCTTGTTCAAACCCGCCGCCCCGTTTTCGGTTTTTGATTTCACTCCGAATGGAATAGAGGAGGTCTTGGTCGAAGTCTTTTCTTTCTGCCCACCGGAGATATTCAATGGGAATTTCGTGAAAGCCACGCCCTTTGTGTTTCCCGAGCGGCATCGTTTTTAATTTGATCGGTTTCTGTAGGACCTTAAAAATCTCTCCTGAGGTTTTGAACGATTTTGTCAGGTATTTGAATACTTCGATATTGACAACGACATCGTTCATCGCGCGGTGCGCCCCTTCAAACTCGATGTTGAAATGTTGGCGGAGCCGCTCTAGAGAATTCACGGGACTTTCTCCGTAGAGGCGAGCTAATCGGAGCGTATCGATGTGAGTTTGGTGGATAATGTTGCAGGGGATGTTGCTTCTGCGCGCTTCGGCGGCGATGAGCGCAATATCAAAGCCGATTCCATGGCCGACGATTACGTACTTATCAATCATTTGTAAAATTTGGGGAAGCACCGCTCCGATTTTCGGTTTGCCGGCGACCATTTCTTGAGAGATTTTATGGATATCTTGCGAAATTTGGGGGATGGCGCATTCGGGATCGGTGAGTGTTTCGAATTGCTGCAATATTTGATCGAAAGTGAAGCGGGCGACGGCGATCTCTACAATGCGGTCGTTTTCTGGATCGAGGCCGGTCGATTCGCAATCGACGCAGACGAAAATTTGTTGTTGGAGAGAGCCCATTTATTCGACCTTTTTTTGGATGATAGCAATTAGCTTGCGCTTTGAATCTTTGTCATGAACAGAGTAGGGGAGCGCTTCCCCGACTAAAGGCTTGGCAAAAGCGGCAGCCGCAGCAATTTCAGCGGGTTTAAGTTTATCAGTTTTGGTTAATATGGGCAAAAGGGGGATTCGCTTTTGTTGGGCCCATTCGGCCACTTTCAGATCGTCGTCTGAAGGGCCTCTGCGCGAGTCGATTAAAAGGACAATCAGGCGCAGTGTTTTTCTCGTTGTAAAATAGGTGTCGATCGCCTCTGTCCATTTTCTCACCTCTTCAATAGGCGCCTCTGCATATCCGTAGCCGGGTAGATCGACAATTAGCAATTGTTCGTCGATGATAAAAAAATTAATACGCTGCGTTTTGCCGGGTGTTGCCGAGGTTTTCGCCGCTCTTTTTTGTCCTAGCAAATGGTTAATCAGGCTCGATTTGCCCACGTTGGAACGGCCGACTAGAGCAATCTCTGGCAGGGGTTTGCCTTGGGAATTTTTCGGGGAGGGCCACTCTTCTTCATGGAGGGCTGTTGCGAGGAAGCGGGCTTTATCAAAAAGAATTTTCATCGATCTCCCCAGGAGTTGACTGTGACTGTCCTCATGTTAGGAGACAGGGTCTCAAAATGGAGGTGGATCGCATCGGCGGGTAATAATTCGCTAATACGCTCGGGCCACTCGATCGCTGTGATGCCGCCGCTCTGAAAATATTCTTCGAATCCCATCGATAGGAAGTCGGAAGGGGAGCTGAATCTATAGAGGTCGAAATGGAATAGGGGAATAGGGGCCTCGTATATTTGTAAGTAAACAAAGGTGGGGCTTTGCACCAGATCTAGAGATCCTAGAGCTTTCGCCAAACCCTTGACGAAGGTGGTTTTTCCCGCCCCTAGATCTCCAGTTAGGAGAACTAGGTCGTTGGGTTTAAGTTGTCGGGAGAGCTCTTCAGCAAAGGCTTCAGTCTCTTGAGCGTGGTGGAGGGTTTCGCGGGTGGGTGCTAGTCTGCTTCGACCCATTTCTCTAGGTAGGGTTCGAATTCAGGATGTTTTGCTAGCGCCTCGACAAACTCGGCGATTTTCTCTTCTGTCAAGTGGGTCTGGATGAATTCCAAGAACCGTTCATCGATTTGGAAGCGGTTTTGGTTTTGCACTTCGAGAAGGGTAAGCGCTTTGACATGATTTTTTTTGAAATCGTCGATGACAGCCGCTTTGCTATTAAATAGTTTTCCGGTGACGGCCGAAGAGTAAACAACTTTTTTGATCGACGCTTTACGCGGACTGATATAATTTTTGATCACATCGGGATCTTCAGAGACGAAAAAGCGTTTAGCTGGAAGCCCGCCGACTCGTTCTTTATTCTCGGGACAGGTGGAGACCCAGTCATAAATCGCGTCTTGGGGATTGGGGTGGGTGTTGTCGCCGAATACCTTCCCTGTGAAGGGGCAGATATAGATTTTTTTAGTCTCTTCATTGACGCTTTGCTGGCCGAATTGGATAGTGATTTCCGTTTCGCGCCATAGCTTTCCTTGCGATTCTAACTTGCGAATCACATCGTCGAGGCTCTGATAAATGGTCTTTTCTCTAGGGAAAAGGATGGGTCTTAAATGGTATTTTTCCTCGATGTAGGCCAAGTAGATGGTAACAAGGTCGGCGCTACGGTTTTTTTTCAAAAACTGCAGGAGTTCGGATTTCAGTTCGGTCGAGATGGTGAGGGCGTGTGTCATTCTGGCCTCAAAATAATTTATGCAGGGAGTCTAAAAACTTTTTATCGTTTTTCACGTTAGTTATCTAACTTACAGGAAAGGGCAATAAGGTTCAAGAACGGAAGATATATACTGTGTCCTGTCGAAAATTGGACACAGTATAAACCCCTGTTCAACAGGCAAACTCTTGATATTTGAAAGAGGACCTGGTATATTTGGCCCAAATTTTATTTGAATTTATAGTCCCAAGGGGAATAAACAAATTCTTTACCTTTAAAGGAAGGCTCCTATGCATACGCAACTGCAAGAGAAAACAGATTCGAAGAAAAAATTAGAGAACCTGGTCCAAGAGGGGCAAAAACTCTCTTCTTTGCAAATGGAGACAATTCGTGTTCAAGGGTATGAGAAAGTGGTGAAGGTCACCGACAAGCTCGCTGGCCTTACAGCCATTATCGCGATCCATAATACTACGCTCGGGCCCGCATTAGGCGGCATCCGGATTCAGCCATACGCCCGTTTTGAAGACGCCCTCGAAGATGTTTTGCGCTTAGCTAAAGGGATGACCTATAAGTCGGCCGTTTCGGAAGTGGGGTTTGGTGGAGGTAAAAGTGTTATTATTGCCGATCCTAAAAAGGGGAAGACTCCCGAGATGCTTTTAGCCTTTGGCGCCGCCGTTCAGGCTCTTGGCGGAAGTTACATTTGCGCGGAAGATGTGGGTTCTACGACCAAAGATGTGAAAATTGTCCGGAAAAGCACCCAATATGTTGTGGGTTTGCCTCATGAGAAGAGCAGTAAAGATCCCTCCCCTTTTACCGCCTGGGGCACTTTTCGCGGCGTACAATCCGTTTTGAAAAAAATCTATGGAACCGATTCTCTTGTAGGAAGAACAGTGGCTGTTCAAGGACTGGGCCATGTAGGCTCTGTTTTGGTTGGTTATCTCTTTTGGGCTGGAGCCGACCTGATCCTCTCTGATATCGATGGGGAGCAAGCAAGGGCGTTAGCAGATAAATATGGCGCACGTGTTGTGCCGGCTGATCAAATTTTACAAGTCTCTTGCGATGTGTTAGCTCCTTGCGCTCTCGGCGGAATTTTGAACGGCAAGACAATTCCTCTCTTGCGCTGCCGGGCGATTGCGGGCGCTGCAAACAATCAACTCCTTTCTGATTCCGACGCAAATGCCTTGAGAGAAAGGGGCATTTTGTATGCTCCCGATTTTGTGATCAACGCAGGGGGGCTTTTAAACGTCTCCGCAGAATTAGAAGAGGAGGGGTACAATCCCACATCTCCTCGTGAAAAGACGCACCGCATTTATGATACTCTTTTAGCTATCTACGAGATCGCTGAAAAGAACCAAGAATCGACCCACACCGCCGCTTTGGCTTTAGCCGAGTACCGGATCAGATACAACATCGGAAAACGGGTTATTCCCCCGACATTCCACCACTCTGTTGATGAATAATGGAAACCCTTCTCGCCGCTTTTCAACGAACCCTCACCCGTTCGATCCAAGATGCCTTTGATCTTTCGGGAGAGGAGGCCTTTGCCGATGTCGCTCCTTGCGTTCAAGAAGAATTTGGTCACTACCAGTGCAATAGTGCTCTTCGACTTTCAAAACTGCTAAAAAAAAATCCACGTCAAGTGGCTGAGTTGATTATTGCCCATTTAGATGAGGGGAAAAAAGCCGAGTGCAGCAAAATCGAAATCGCCGGACCCGGTTTTATCAATTTTACTTTAAATCCCGCCTATCTTTCCGAGACGCTGAATCGACAGCTCCACGATCTGCATTTAGGAGCGGTAAGACCTTCTAAAAAGCAAAGAATTATCGTTGAGTTTTCTTCGCCGAATGTGGCCAAAGAGCTCCACGTGGGGCATATCCGCTCGACGATTATCGGCGATTGTTTGGCGCGATTGTTTGAGTTTTTAGGACACGATGTTCTGCGCTTAAATCACATAGGAGATTGGGGCACGCAATTCGGCATGCTCATCACCTACATGAAAGAGTTTGCGCCTGATGTTTTGCAAGGGAAAGAAGAGACCGATCTCACCTCTTTGATGGGATGGTACCGCTCGGCAAAAAAACGGTTCGACGAAGATCCTGAATTTAAAAAGCGATCGCAGTTGCAAGTTGTGCAGCTCCAAGCGGGGGAAAAGGAAGCGGCCCATGCGTGGCAGCTTATTTGCGAAGTATCCCGACGCGGGTTTCAAGAAATTTACGATCTTCTGAACGTGAAGCTCGTCGAAAGGGGAGAGTCGTTTTATAACCCCTATTTAAAAGAGGTGGTTGAAGAGTTTGAACGTAAAGGCCTCGTCGAGATCTCCGATGGAGCCAAGTGCCTCTTTCTCGACGGATTTCTCAATCGGGAAGGGGAGCCTTTTCCCCTTATGATCCAAAAATCGGATGGCGGCTACAATTACGACACTACCGATTTAGCGGCGATTCGTCATCGGATTTTCGATGAGAAGGCAGATCGAATTATTGTGGTAACCGACTCGGGACAAAGCCTCCATTTTCAGATGATCTTCGCGGCTGCCAAAAAAATCGGCTGGCTCGACTCCTCTCGAACGGAGATCGATCATGTGGGGTTCGGTTTGGTTTTAGGCCCTGATGGGAAAAAATTCAAAACGAGATCGGGTGAGACAGAAAAATTGATCGATCTATTGACCGGTGCGGTTGATCAGGCAAAGCACATTTTGTGCGAGCGTCTTCCTCTGGCTACAGAGGATGAAATCGAAGAGTTAGCGCAGGTAATTGGCATCGGAGCGGTCAAATATTCCGATCTAAGTACCCACCGCGCTCGAGATTACACCTTCAGTTATGAGCGGATGCTCCGATTTGAGGGGAATACAGCGGTCTTTTTACTCTATTCATTCGTCCGGATCAATGGAATTAAGAGAAAGACACAGGCCAATATGGACTATGTCCTTTCCCATCACAAAATTGATGTGCAACACCCTAGCGAAATCACTTTGGGGCTCCACCTCAGAAGATTTGGTGAGATTCTCGAACATTTGTCTCGAGATCTCCTGCCGAACCGCCTGTGTGAATATCTCTATGAGTTAGCCGAAAAATTCAACGCTTTCTTCCGAGACTGCCGGGTAGAAGGAACTCCTGAAGAGGGTTCTCGTTTAGTTCTCTGCGAACTCACTTCAAGGGTTTTAAAACAAGGCCTTGAGATCTTAGGACTCGATACTGTCGAGCGGCTGTAAGCGGTATATAGTGATTCCGTTTCAATCGGCTAAATCTTTCCTTCTTAAAAACTGCATAGAATTTTTCTGTTAAAATAATATTGCATATTTTACAGTTCCTTCTCCGTTTAACTAAAATTGGAGGGACGCATGAATCAAGTAGCTATACCTATCGCAAATTTTTCTATGAGAGTAAAAGACCCGAACCACATTGCTATCGGAGCTCTAATTCTTCCTTCTTCTTTGATTCGGTATGTAGAAATTATCCGTTCGACAGATGTGAGGCTTTGGATGGCAGGGCCTGTTGTAAAAATGTCCCTTGAGTGTATGTGCGTCACAAGCGATAAGGCGGATGAAATGGCTCGCTTTATTTTAGAGAATTCAGAAGCCGAGAGTGGGCAGCCTGTAGATAAGGAAGGGTATGATTCAGAGCTAATCCAAGTCGATCCTTTTGCTCTGCAAGATGAACACCTCCTTTTGCTTGAATCTTTTGAAGAGATCCTTACTCTTGACGATCTCGACAATCTTAGAATGCCTAAAACTACTGCGTTATGTAAAAGGGAATTGGAAACAGCATCTCCAGAGTTACAAGAAATAATGCGGGCTCTGCTAAATGATATTTGTACTTTGAATGGAGAAGATGAGTTGCGTGAGCTCCCTCCAGAATTTCAAACGATGGGGCTGCAGAGAAAAAAATAGTTTTTCTTATACTACAATCGGTCAATAACTTGGAATTTGAGCTGCGTGAAAGTGCCCTAGAATCTTTTGACCGCGAAGCTTCGCAACCCGCTTTGTATTAATAATACAGGGCGGGTTGCGAT
>PLXF01000083.1 GCA_003151315.1 Parachlamydiales bacterium | reverse complement strand
CCCATATCCGAGAAACCGATGCGATTGCGCAGGTAGTCCGCTGCTTCGAAAATGACGATGTGATCCATGTAGCAGGGAAAGTCGATCCTCTGGAAGATATCGAAGTGGTCAACCTAGAACTGATCTTAGCCGACATCCAAATGGTCGAAAACATCATCTCTCGGTTAGAGAAACAGGCGAAAAGTAAAAAAGAGTTAATCCCCGTCATCGAATTTCTAAAAAAAGCTCTTCATCACCTCAATCAGAGTTTACCATTGCGCCGCCTCCTCCTCACACCAGAGGAAGAGGAGTACGTTGCGCAGTACTCATTTCTGACCAAAAAGAAGGTGCTCTACATTTGCAATGTGGGCGAAGAGGACCTCCCCTCTATGGAAAATCCCCTTGTCCAGCGCGTACGAGAATATGCAGAGCAAGAGGGGAGCCGCGTAGTGCCCATTTGCGCTCGGATTGAAGAGGAGATTTCCCAGCTCGATGAAAAAGACGCCCAGGAATTCCTCGGTAGTTTAGGGTTAAAAGAGTCGGGACTCGACCGATTGATCCGGGAGGCTTTTTCTCTTCTGGATCTGATCACCTATATAACAACAGGTGATATTGAAACTCGCGCTTGGACCATCAAGAAAGGGACAACCGCTGCGGTGGCCGCAGGCAAAATCCACAGCGATATCGAAAAAGGATTTATTCGAGCCGAAGTGGTCTCCTATGAAGATATGATCCACTATAAAGGACGCGTAGGCGCTCGAGAGGCTGGCAAGGCACGTTCAGAAGGGCGAGACTACGTCGTCCATGATGGCGATGTCATCCTTTTTTACCACAACTAAGCCAACAATCGGCTGCATGGTCATTAACTAAGCCCACCGCCTGCATAAAGGCGTACATAATTGTGGAGCCCACAAATTTCATCCCTCTGCGTTTAAGATCTTCGGACAAAGCGTTGCTTTGCGGCGACGAAGCGACTGCTTCAGAAAACTTTTTTAAACCGTTCTGGACAGGGCATCCTTGGACAAATCCCCACACATATTGATCAAAAGAACCAAATTCCTTTTGGATGGCCAGAAAAACCTGGGCATTTTGGCGCGTGGAAAAAATTTTCAGTCGATTTCGGATAACCCCTTCATTATGGCACAGCGCCTCTAGTTCTTCATCTTTCATCTCAGCTACTCGAACGGGATCAAACCGGTAAAACGCTTGGCGATACCCTTCTCTTCTTTTTAAAATCGTCTCCCAGCTCAATCCCGCTTGAGCCCCTTCGAGGGTCAGCATCTCAAATAAGAGGCGATCATCGTGAACCGGAATCCCCCACTCTTCGTCGTGATATTGGGCATAAAGTTCTTGATTGGGTCTCGAACCGAAACACCTCTTCTTGCTATCCATAGCCGCCTCTTTTTTCAGCTAATATATAGTCGTTCCACTTGAAAGTTAAACAACCAACCCATGATAGCAGCCCAGCCTTTCGATCCGCGAAAATAGTTCCCTATTAGAAATAGGGGGCTATTTTCGCGGATCGAAAGGCTGGGCTGCTATACTCCGTCCACTGGAAAGTTGGACAGANNACTTTCCAGTGGACGGAGTATATACCACAATCGGTCAAGAACTTGAAATTCATAAGGGAGGCGCAGGTACGCTGGCCGCTATCCGAGCAAGATACCCTTCATAGAAGAAGCGATTTTCAGGATAAGAATCGATCAGTTTCTGGAATTGCGCTTTAGATTGCTCTAGATTTCCTCGTAGATAGGACTCTAAGGCTTCCTCATGCAATTGCAACTCTTTCCGCATTGTGTCGCTCGCGTCGCCTATAGCGCAAAGAGGCTGATAAATTTCTACCAGATTTTTTTTCCCCTTAACCCTAACCCGGTCCAATTTCCGATAGAGGAACTCATTGTTTGTCTGTTTTTGGGTTTGCTCCCCGGCAATAATGGGTACCCGATACATTTTAGTCAACCCTTCTAAGCGAGAGGCTAAATTCACGGCATCCCCAATCACCGTATAGGCTCGCCGAAATTGAGAACCCATATCTCCCACATACATAGCGCCTGTATTGATCCCGACTCCAATAGAAATTTCTGGCCGATTGAGTGTCTTTAACGCGCCATTGAGCTCGCCCAGCTTTTTTTGCATAGATAAAGCTACGATTACGGCATGAGAAGCGGCTTTGGGGTCTTCTAGCGGGGCTCCCCAAAAAGCCATAATCACACCGCCAATATATTTATCTAAGGTTCCCCGATTAATGAAAATCAACTCGGTCATTGGCGTTAAAAACCGCTCTAAATACTCTTTGATTTCAGGGGCTGAGAACTTCTCTGTGATCGAATTGAAGTCTTGAATGTCGCTAAATAGGACCGTCAACTCTTTGCTCTCCCCCCTCAAACCAAATTCGGGTTCTTTTTCCAGAAGCTGTTCCACATACTCAGCGGGAACATATTGGCTAAAAACCTTTCTCACAATCTGATAGCGCTTCGTTTCAAAAAAATAGCCGCTCAACATATCGGTCGTATAAATGGTCAATACAACCAGAAACGGGAAAGAGAAAGGGAGGATGATTCCCAGTTGAAGCCACACAAATCGATTGGCTAAAAAGAGGGAGACAAGGAGGAAACTGGCAATTATTGTTGTCGCGATTGACCCTAAGCGAGGAAAGAGTAAAGAGCAGAAAAGACCTAAGAAGAACACAAGGATTACCGCTACCCCTTTCCCCCAGGCGGGTTTATAAGGCAAATAACCATCAATAATGCCCGCTGCAATGGTTGCATGAATATCGACGCCTGGAGCTAAAGGCTTAATGGGCGTTGCGACTAAGTCTCCTAAGCTCGAAGCAGAAAATCCCACAAAAACGAGTTTGTGATCTAAAGTGTTCGGAGCTAATCGGTCGTTAAGAACATCAAGAGCCGAATAGGAGGTGAAATTCGATCCTTTAGCGCGATAAGGAATTAAAATTTCCCCCTGTGGCGTCAAAGAGATCTCCTTTTCATTCAGACGGATCCCTTCCAACACATCTTTGCCTTGGTACTTATCCATTTTAAGAAAAACATTCCGACTCGAGGTAAATAAAGAGACCGCCTCTAAAGCTAAAGAAAAATAAACATCATTTCCCATGCGGACCAAAAGAGGAGAAAAACGGTATACTCCATCTAAGTCGGGAAACCCATTGATAAAGCCGGCATGCTTAGCGGCCCGTTGCAACAGAGGAATATTGGCCACGAAGTTTTTCATCTCTAAAATCTGCAGTTCTTGAGAAATCTCGGGCGAAAGGGTAAGAGAAGGAGGCGGCAATTCCCCCTGCCCTCCCCCTTTTTTCGTAAAAATAATCCCCATTACCGTCGTTCCGTTCTCCATGCTCTGGGCAAATAGCTGATTATAATCGAAACGCCCCTCTTCTCCCTTAATTTGCTGGGCAAATCTTTCGGGAACTTGAGGATTATTTGTAATTCGTTCCACAACTTGCGTGGCGATATTTTCTTCGACATCGGGAAAGATCATGTCAAAGGCGATCACCGAGGCCCCTAATTGCTGCAGCTTATCGGTAAGTTTAGCAAAAATTTTTCTAGACCAAGGCCAATTCCATCCCTCTTGGTTTAAAGAGGCGTCATCGATATAAACAACGACAACAGGGCTCTCTTTTTCTAGCGGTTTAGACCAAATTCGCAGTTGCAAATCGCCCGCATGGTTCCCTACATAATCGATCCAGTAATTAAGCGGCTCCGCTTGAAAAAACAATAAAAAACTTAAAACAAGGGTAAAACAAAGGCCTATATAAGTGGGAATCCACCTTTCAGATTTAGCGGTAAATTTCAAACTTAACCACCTTTATGGCTTTTAAAAACCCGATTCCCAGCATCATACTAGATATAATTTTCTTATAGGGATTCACTATAAATATGTCTATCGGTGATAAAAAACCCTTTCCTCTACAATTAACATCTGTTATAATGAAAACATGAAACACAAATTACCCAGGCAAATTTGCCAACAGAAAATAAATAAAATTATTTTCAGAGAAATTAAACAGCAAAAAGTTGAGGTTTTTCGGGCTTCAAAGAAACTGCTCGCTCAAGTGCGATCCATCTCTGAATCCATTGAAAAAGAGGGGCTTCCTCCCTACTTAGTTAAGAAAAAACTTGAAAAAGGGCTGGGATATGGAATCTTTCTCCATCCTTCTGCCAAGCCGATTGCCAAAGGCCAGGTTATCGCTCCTTATGCCGGCAAGGTCTCGCTCGATTCCCAAAATTTCTCAGACAACGATTCCGATTATATTTTTTCTATAGTCTCAAATATCATTCTGACCAAAGAAGAACAACAGCTCTTCGACCCTAAAAGGCGCTACCACCCTCGCCGCCTCTATTCTCTCGACCTAGATGCGGAAAAAGTGGGAAATTTCACCCGGTTTATCAACCATTCCCAAAAGCCTAATATCGAAGCCCATTTTGTCCAAATAGGCCGAAAGCCCGAATTTCTCCCCGAAATCGTCTATGTGGCTAGTAAAACGATCCGTCCCGGAGAACAACTCCAAGTTTGTTATGAAGGGGAAGATAAGAGTTATTGGGGCGCCTTAAATATCAAACCCACCCCCATTACCCCCCAGACCTACAAAATCGATAAATCACTCAGACTTTTAAATAATTAGTTTGCTTCTAAAGTTTTTATTTTATTTGCGAAAAAAATCTAATTAAACACATAATAGATGTACTATGAGCATCAATAATTATTATCACACGCAAGAATTAAAAAATCCGCTCTCTGCCATCTTCTCTCCTCAGACCTATAAACAGGGGTGGAGTCATATTACACTGTCCTGCAGCGACTTAAATAACAAAGAAACGAGCCTCCTGCTTAAAATCAAGCATATAGCTCTCGGCATCCTCCTTTTACTCCCCCTGATTAACGGGATCGGCCTTTTTATACTCCAGCATCTGTACCCTTTGGCCCCGATGCCTAAGAAGAACCTGGTTGAGAGTTCCACCCTAGATTTATCCCCTATTGCACATTGGCAGCACCCTGAAAACAGATCCAATTCCCCCAGCGCACGTGAAATGACTGGTTTTGCCACACCACCCAACCAGGAATTAGCCTCTCCTACATCGTTTATTTCAGCTAGTAGTGTTAGCTCGTTTTCGAGCATTTCCTCTCTCTCACTTTCACCTAGATCCCCTACACCACTTCAAACGTCTAACTTTGCTGTGAGATCGACCCATAATCAGCCAGATTCTTTTTCTTCACGGAGCCGCTCAAGCTCGTCTGAGGAACTCTCACTTTCACCTAGATCGCCGCTGCTTGAAGCCCCTAACTATGGCGTCGCACCGATCAACGGTCAGCCAGACGCTCTTTCTTCGCGAAGCCGCTCAAGCGCCCCCGAGGAACTCTCACTTTCATCTAGCTCGCCCGTACAGCGTGACACGCCTGACTTTGGTGTCGCACCGATCAACGGTCAGCCAGACGCTCTTTCTTCAGAAAGCCGCTCAAGCGCACCCGAGGAATTCTCACTTTCTCCTAGATCGCCCTTACAGTGTGACATGCCCAGCTACTTTGACGTCGCACCGACCAACGGTCAATCAGACGCTCCGCCTTCATCTGGCAGCTCGGGCGCCGCTTCACTTTCCCCTCGCACTTCCGCTGAAAACGTCCCAGATTCGCCAGCTCCCGTAACGGATCCCAGCCCAACCCCATCGGTTTCTAATTATTTAAGATTTCTTCCCTCGGCTGAATCACTAACTACAATGGCTAACAAAACTGTAAAACGTTGTACAGGCATTGATCCCACTGGAGTAAAGGAAGCGGTTCGAAGTACAGTTGTCGCCGCACGCTTTGCAAAAGAAAACCCCCGTCTTGCTGTAGCTTCTGCCTTGAACGCTGCGGGAGCCGGTCTACTAGCTATTCAGGGTTATGTACTGGGAGGCTCTGGAATGAGCGAAGTTAACAAAGCCAACAACGACTCTAATTTCTGATTATTCTTTAATCAACTTATGTATAAAAAAAGGACCCGCCATTTTAGCGGGCCTTGTCTTATATATGCGTAAAAAATGGGTAAATCAGATCGTCAAGAACAACATTCATCACTTGCTTTCTTATTAATTCCTTTAAAAAAAACGAGCCTTCGGGAATTTCGCTTAATTTTTTATCCGCTGCACCCTCTTCATGAATGGTTTCTTTTATTAAGCGTTCAGCATCGCAAAGTTTTAAGCTACAGACAAACGCTTTTAACGTCCCTTTACTTGCTTATAGTTAACTGATTATCTACTTTTCTAACGCCTGCTACTGACTGCACTTTTCGCTCGATATGGCGAGCTTCATCTCTGCTGTGCACAGTACCTGTTAAAGTGACTACGCCGTTATTGGTAGTTACGCTGACAAAACGGGCGCTTGCAGAAAGGACGCTATCGCTCATCAAAGCAGCTTTAACCTTTGTGGTGATTTGCCAATCGGGATTTTCCTCATTAGAGTTATAGCGAGAATCGGGTGGGCAATAAGGATCGTCGCGGCGAGAATCGTAACCCGCGTCATTGCGATTGCAAGCGGCGAACATAGAACAAAAAACTGTGAGTACCAAAAATTTTTTCATAGATTCTTTCTCCTTATCATTTTTGTGGACGCCCCTCTCAACAGAAGAGCTTAGAACTGTCTAACGAATACGGACCTCATCACCTTTCAGGTTTTTTTGCCCAGGAAAAACAAGCAAAAATAACTGCGATAGCTTCCCTAAAAAGCGACGAAGCCCACATTCGCAGACAGCCTCTTAACCGCATTCTATTTATTATTTTAATTTAGTCAAATAAAAGTGATGATTAAAATTTAGTATCAATTTATACCAAAATTGCTCACGTTTATTGTTAAGAACATATATTGACACCTCTCGTGATTCAAGTGGAAGCAGTGTATAAGTTCTTAAAATTTAACACCTAGACCTGAGCCAAACGACCATCCATTAATGGTTGTATTGTGGGCGTAGACTAAAGGCTCTGAAGAGCCTTTGCCACGAAAGCTCTGAAAGGAGTAATTGGTGAAAAGATCGAGAAACAAGGAATCTTTAGTTAACAAGATCCCCCCTTTTACAACTCCCCCGACACCCCAAGCGTGGAGTGTCGTTACAACAAAAGGAGAATCGTCTTTTGTATGGAGGTAGGTTCCTAACACACCTGCCCCTGCATATAAACCTATGGATTGGTTTGTATCGATTGAGAATAATTTTAGATATTTTAGCCCGAACCCAAGTGGAATAAAATAGGCCTTCGTCCGATAACCGAGGCAACTTTCGCCTGTTTTTGATAAATAATCGCCACTCACCCAAGCGTAGAGTTCATGCCATGCCTGACAAGTTAGCTCAAGGCCATATAGGCCATCTGACCCATATATATCTCGAAAATCGGTGCTCACAGGCAAAAAGTAGGCGGCCTTTCCCTCTAAAAAGGTCTGGGTCGCTTGCAGTTGCCATATAAAGAGTAAAGAGAGGAGACAGATTTTTCTTATGGGAACACCTCAACAGTGCCAACAGAAGAGGAAAAACCGTTAGCGTAGAGAGCCATCACATAATATGTGTAGGGTAGATTTTTTTGCCGATTGTGGTCGATAAATGTTAGGGTTCCTCCACCTACTTGTCCTGCCAAATCAGACAGCGTAGAATCTCGAAAGATCAGATAAGCGACCGGAGCTCCAACAGAAGCGCTCCAGGAGAGTTTATTGTAAAGATCTGTTTGAAGCAAAATACAATCCTTAGACTGAAATCCAACGATGCTATTAACGATAGGATCTGTAAGGGCCATGGCAATATTTGAAGGAGCATCAAGATTTGGAATGGTTAAAAGAAGCGCATAATCGGAGGTGCGGAATTTACTGACCGCCAGGAGAGCACTAGCCACATAAACATACGCCCCATCAGGTGTGAATGCAAGGCTCGAGGGCCGATTCACAGGAAAGCTGTCTATAACCATATAATCTGAGGTTTGAGCCACCGCCACCTCACCATTAGTCAAATCCGACACAAAAAGATAGGTGCCGTTAGGCGTACTCGCCGCGTACCTAGGACTGCCAAAACCTGAGATGACATTCGTGACTGTGTTGTCCAAAAGGCGTATGACCGAAACCGTCCCATTGCCGATGTCGGTCACATAAGCATAGAGCCCATTTGGGCTTATGGATATTCCCAGCGGCTCGTTAAAACCTGTAATTGTATCGACAATCATATTGTCAGAAGTTCGAACCACAATCACACTACTACTTCCGAAATCGGTAATATAAGCGTAAGCGCTATCAAGGGTAATGGCAATATCCTGAGGCCTATTAAATCCCGTCACTGAAGCGACAACCGTATTAGTAGCCGTTGAAACTACATTCACTATGTTGTTATGACCTGTGGCATAGACATAATTTCCATTGGGAGAAATTGCTAAAGCACTAGCCCCCGCCACGTCGATTACGATAGGCAATACTACATTTGTAGTTGTGTCGATGATCCGGAGGAGACCATCATCACTTCCTACGTAGGCGTATAATCCATTGGGCGTCACGGCAACAACACGGAGGGTATGGGTAAAGCCCGCAATAGTAGATATCGTATTATTTATAACATTCACCACAGTCACTGTCCCATTTCCCTGATTGGTGATATAGGCATGAGGAGTTAAGGCTGTTAGAGAAATCTGTGCTAAGAAAGTAAAAGCTATGTAATAAAACCTCATATACCCAACGTGATTCAAAAGTTGGTTTTTGACAAAGCCAGCGCCCAGAATTTTGATCAGACGGAGCCGATGCAAAAACAGGCCCCTATTAGAAATAGGGGCTGTTTTTGCAGATCGAAATTGTGGGATGCTGGCTTTGTCAAAAATCAACTTTTGAATCACGTTGAGTATAGGTACACCTTATTTTTTTTTAAAAAAAAAGTCAATAATTTTTGGACAAAGTCTCTATACCTCTTCTTGAGGCTGTTGATTTGATAGTTTAGATTGACTCGCTCCAAAAGTATGAACGGTATATTTTAAATTAGGAGATCTTTTGCGTAATTATAACTGATAAATTTCGATTCATCCGTTTCGAGATACCCTTTCTCTTTCGCAGAAAAGGCGGTGAGCATTTGGCCGCTATCGTGCAAGAAAAAAGCACAAACATCAGTTAACGTTTGCCTCTCGTTGTCGTCAAAACTGGAGACAGCTAGGACGGGAGAATTGTCCGTCTTACCATTCATGAAATTAGATAACAAATTGTAGTAATATGGCGAAGGCCCCGACTTGGAAGGCACATACCGCAAACCTGTTATGCACTTATTGTGCCTTTTAAAATGGAGAAAATCTGAATAGAAATGGAGCTTCCGTAAGTAGTTTGTGCATTCAGGTAAAGCCTGTTTAAAATACTGACAAACCTGCTTGACGAGCTCTATTGAAAAGGACTTTAGCCCTGAATAGATGTCGATATCTCCATATTTATATTTTAAATATAAATAATGGGACTCAGAATATACCTCATCACATTTAATACGTATATGGTCATCTTGGCTATTATCTTGGATATAGTAAGTTTCCCATCTTTTAATGCTTGCTTCACCCACATTCAAAAAGCGGGCAAAAGCTGCTTGAGACATTTTTAATTTTTCGCGGAAGGCGATCATTTCTTTGGACGTTAAAAGTCCTTTCATCTTCCTATATTTGTCTGCGGCAGCTCTTCTTAAAACATTCATCTGATCATTATCTATGAGTGATGCTTGACAACTTTGACAAATATTACAAGGAACAATGACCTCCACTACTTGTTTTTTGATTTCGGGGCTAAAACGGATATGTTGAACCTCGAAAACAGAATCTTTGCACTTAAGACATTTCGGCATAGATCTCCTTCAAAAAATTCTTACGTTTTAATATGTGGCAATCCATTTTTTTTAAGCAAACAAATTGTTTTGCGAGGACCGGCTACTGCACGCACGGATTTACGCTTAGGAGCTCTCGACGCCTCTCTTCTTGATAAGAGCTCTTTGGCGGCACGTTATGCCGAGGTAGATAATTTAAGACCGTGGGAGCTGATTAGAGAAGCATTTGTAGCTTATGCAACGGTCTCAATNNNAACTTTTGAATCACGTTGGGTATACGTTGGGTATAATCTTAGATGAAAACAAACTGGCATCACCATCGGTTTTTGGGTTTACAAGCTCACCCCACCTGATATAAATTCTCAAATGAACCTCGGAGGCCTCGCATGAGTAAAAAAAGAACACCCACAGAGCTCGCTACACCGCACGATCTTAAAGAAAGAGGGCTCGACGCTATCGCCGACAGTCTTAACCCCCTCGTCGCCGATGCTTTCG
>PLXF01000022.1 GCA_003151315.1 Parachlamydiales bacterium | reverse complement strand
CGGGGTGTCGATGATGTTGATCTTGTAGTCCTTATAATAGACCGAGGTGTGCTTGGCGAAAATAGTGATGCCTCGCTCTCGCTCTTGGTCGAAGCTGTCCATCACCCGTTCGGGCACTTTTTCGTTGTCGCGGAAAATATTCGATTGCTTAAGCAAGTTATCGAGGAGGGTGGTTTTGCCATGGTCGATGTGAGCGATAATGGCAATGTTTCGTATCTTTTTTGGGTCGTACATAGTTTTTTCTGCAAGGTTTATTGGTAAAGGATAACACCCAGTTATATTGATTTCCATCATTTAGATTTTGGATCGGGGGAAGAGGGGACTTTCTCAGATGTTTTTTTCTTGCTAAATGAACAAAATTCGAATATCATCGATGCTGAAAATTATTTAAGTTTGAAGCGATATTTTATGTTGTAAAATTAAGCTTTTACGGAGAACCTTTCTGTAAAGCTTCTTCTCCCCCGAGGTTCCGATGGAAATTCATTCCCGAGATGATATTGATGAAAAAATCGAACCTCAAGGGGCGCTCGACTCTCGGATTGGTCGAATTGACGATCTGTTAAAAGAAAAATTGGAAAGGGCGTTTCATAAGCAGACCTCCAAGGTCCGGCTTCATGACATCGTCAAGATCGCTTGCGAACATTCTCCAATTGACTTAGCCTACGCGGCCTCCCACCTCCCCCCTAACGTCCGTCCCGTCCTATATGACAACCTGCCTAACCGGGATGCGAAGATCAAATTTTTGGTTAACACCGACAGCGATACTCGTCTCACCCTTTTTCGCCATTTAAATGACGCCGAATTAAAGAAAATATTTAACTCAATGCCCCCTGACGAGGCGGTATGGATTATCGAGGATATGCCCGAGCGCCGCTTCCGCCGGCTCATGGGCCAGATCGACACCAAAAAAGCGGGGCGGATCCGGGAGCTTAAAAAGCACGACCGAAAAAGCGCCGGCCGCTTAATGTCGGCCGAATTTTTCACCTTTACGATGGACATGACCATAGGCGAGGCGGCGGCTTATATCCGGGATAATCCTCGGATCGATTTTGCTAAGGGAATTTTTATTTTAAACCATGCAGGCGAGCTGCAAGGGTATGTTCCTACTCGGAATATGATGATTAACCCCTCTCATACGCCCCTTCGGCAGGTCATGAGGCCTGTTTTGCATAAAGTGACGGTTGAGGCGACGAGAGAAGAGGTAGTCGATATTGTAGAGCGCTACCGGATCTCTTCCCTTCCTGTCGTCGATATCGATAACTATCTAATTNNGACGTAGTCGAAGCGATGGAAGATCTGGCCGACGAGACGATTGCCCGGATGGCCGGTACGAATGAGAAATTCACCTCCCACGATCCGATTATCCGCCGATTCCTTACGAGAGCTCCTTGGCTATTAGTGACCCTGATCGCAGGTCTTGTCAACGTAGGGGTGATGTCTTCTTTCCAGAAATACGAAGGGGGTGTTCTTACATTTGCCCTTTTCTTTGTCCCTCTCATTACGGGTATGTCGGGAAATATTGGTTTGCAGTGCAGTACAGTGCTTGTGAGAAGCATGGCGGTGGGGGGGCTTTCTGTGGGAAGTCGTCGGGAAACTATCGTTAAGGAGCTCTTGAGCGGCCTGTTTACCGGCGCTATTTTTGGCGTTGTTTGCGGCTTTATCGTTTATCTGCTCGACATGACCACGGGCGGTTCTTTGGGGGCAGCCTCTCCTGGAGCTATTGCGGCGATTGTCAGTATTGGCTTGATCGGCGGCTGTTTTGCCGGAACGGCGCTTGGCGTATTTTCCCCCCTCTTTTTCGCCCGAATTGGCGTAGATCCAGCTATATCTGCAGGACCGATTGTCACGGCTTTTAACGACTTTTTGTCGATGACGATCTATTTTGTCATTGCCTGGGGCGTAAGCAGCCTCTTTTTTTAGGCGATGTATACTACAATCGGTCAATAACTTGAAACTTTGAATTCTTATCGACATCTTTTACGCCCCAGCGTATTGGTCGGTCTCGCAAACTCTCTCTAGTTTATACCGCGCTCGCTACTGGAACGCAAAATCTGTGATAAGAATTCAAAGGAGCAATCAAAATCCCCAATATTAAGTGCGTTTTCAAGGAAAAATTACTGTTATATTTTCTTTGTAGTTTTCGCCGATTTCGTCTATATTTAGGGCTGGGGTATTTATGTCTCGCACGCCAAAATTTTACGACGGAACCGCGCCGACAGGAAAGCGAGCCGACAGGATTTTATCGCATATTTTGAGCGAGATCGGCAATCAAACAGGGCATCAGGGACACGAGGTGATCGAGGCTTGGGCTGAAATTATCGGTCCAAAATTTGCTTCTCTCACAGAGGCGGTCTCGATGCAAGATGGGCTCTTGACCGTGAAGGTGAAAAGCTCTACTCTGTATAGTTTGCTGTGCCAGCATGAAAAGCCGCGCCTCTTGGTGCGCCTTAGGGGAAAATTTCCTCGGGCAAGCATTCGAGACATTGTGTTTCGGATGGGGGGATAATATGAGAGATATGAGATGACAACGATGGCTAACGAAAAAGAGTACGACGCGAGTTCGATCACTGTATTGGAAGGACTCCAAGCCGTGCGCGAACGTCCGGGTATGTATATTGGCGATACCCACACAAATGGCTTGCATCAGCTGGTCTATGAGGTTGTCGACAATTGCATCGATGAGGCGATGGCCGGCTATTGCACTTTGATTCAAGTGACGATCAATCCCGATGGCTCTGTGTCGGTAGAAGATGATGGTCGCGGGATTCCGATTGAGAAACATGAAAAGGAATCGATTAAACAAGGGCGCGAAGTCACAGCTCTCGAAGTGGTCATGACTATCCTCCATGCAGGCGGTAAATTCGATAAGAACACATATAAAGTCTCAGGCGGCCTTCACGGCGTCGGCGTCTCTTGCGTTAACGCTTTGTCCAAAAAATTGGTTGCGACCGTTTGTAAAAACGGGCACATGTACGAGATGACTTTTGAGCGGGGCAAACCGATGGGTCCTCTCAAAAAGCTCGGAGAGACTAGCAAGAGGGGAACCACCATATGGTTTGTGCCTGACGACACGATTTTTTCCGACACCAAATACGACTACGATATTTTACTCAAAAGACTGCGGGAATTGGCCTTTTTAAATCGGGGCATAACGATTCTATTCCAGGACGAAAGAGATTCCAGTCATGAGCCGGTTCGCTTTAATTATGAAGGAGGCATCTCTTCTTTTGTCTCTTATCTAAACGAAGGGAAAATTCCGCTCTTTCCTAAACCGATCTATATCCATGCATCGCGAGAAGGGCATGATGGCCCTGTTGAATTTGAAGTCGCTATGCAGTGGAACGACTCTTATATCGAAAATATCTATACCTACGTCAACAATATCTCTACGCGGCAAGGGGGAACTCACCTCACCGGTTTTTCGACGGCGCTTACTCGGGTTTTAAACACCTACATGAAGAGCCATGCCCTCGTTAAGGCCGATAAGATTGCGGTGGGCGGCGAAGATATGCGGGAAGGTCTCACCTCTGTGATTTCGGTGAAGGTGCCTAACCCCCAATTTGAAGGGCAGACTAAGCAAAGATTGGGCAATAGCGAAGTGGCCGGTATCGTGCAGACAATCGTCGGCGAAGAGCTGACCGTCTTCCTCGATGAAAATCCCGCTATCGCTAAGATGATTGTTGAAAAAGCGATTATTGCCGCCCAAGCGCGAGAAGCGGCGAAAAAAGCGCGCGAACTCACTTTACGTAAAACCGCACTAGATGGCGCTCGTCTACCGGGAAAACTCACCGACTGCCAAGAGAGAGATCCTGCACTGTGCGAAATTTACATCGTCGAAGGGGATTCAGCCGGCGGCTCGGCGAAAATGGGGCGGGACCGGAGATTTCAGGCGATCTTGCCGATTCGGGGTAAAATCTTAAACGTCGAAAAAGCCCGCCTGCAGAAGATTTTGCAGAACACAGAGGTAGGAGCTATGGTGGCAGCTTTAGGCTGCGGCATCGGAGCGGACAATTTTAATTTAGCGAAACTCCGCTACCATAAAGTCATCATCATGACGGATGCTGACGTGGACGGTTCTCATATCCGTACACTTCTATTGACTTTCTTTTACCGTCATATGCCCGCTCTGGTGGAAAATAACTTTATCTATATCGCTCGTCCCCCTTTATTCAAAGTGACCCGGAAGAAGGTGAGCCAGTATATCCATTCGGAACGGGAAATGGATGAGTATCTAATGAAGCTCGGGTTAAGCGATGTTTTACTCCGCCCAACAGGCGCTCCCCATACGTTCGATCGGGAGAAGACTGAAAAACTGATGGAGATTATCTTCGAAGTGGAGACCTTTATCAACTCGGTTGAGCGAAAAGGGATTGTGTTCCGCGAATTTGTTGCGGCCCGCTCAAGCGACGGTAAATTGCCCCAGTTTCAGGTATCGATCGGAAATAAGCAGCAGCTTGTCTTCTCCGAAGAGGAGCTGATCGATCTGAAAAAAGAAAACGAAGATTTCCAAAGACAGCAGCATGAGGAGACGCTAGCCTCAATTCCGCCCGAAGAGCAAACCGAGGAGATGAAAACCTTCTCGATCAAGCCTTTGGCCTTTATTGAGCTCTACGATCACAATCGGATGGCCACTTTAGAAGAGAAGCTCAATAGCTACAACTTAGAGCTCGATCAATATGTGATTGCAAAAGGGGATCTATTCGATCTCGTCGAAGAGGGGAATAAGTCAACGACTTACCAGACGATGCGAGAAATCATCGATGCAGTTCGCGCCAACGGACGCAAGGGCGTCGAACTGCAGCGCTACAAGGGTCTTGGTGAGATGAACGCAGACCAACTATGGGATACGACGATGGATCCGACAACTCGGACCCTTGTTCGCGTCACACTGCCCGATGCGATCGCCGCTGACCGGATGTTCTCCATGTTGATGGGAGAAGCAGTTGAGCCTCGCCGTTTATTCATTGAACAGCACGCCCTCTCGGTGAAAAACTTAGATATTTAAAGGTCCCCCATGTCCTATACAAAAGATGAAGTGATCGTTCCGCGCAACGTCGAAGAAGAGATGAGAGAGAGCTATTTGCGCTACTCGATGTCGGTGATCATCTCCCGCGCGTTACCTGACGTGCGCGATGGATTGAAACCGTCTCAGCGCCGTATTCTCTATGCGATGCGGCAGCTCAATTTGACCTCAGGCGCCAAACACAGAAAATGCGCGAAAATCTCGGGCGACACCTCCGGGGATTACCACCCACACGGAGAAACGGTGATCTACCCGACTCTTGTCCGGATGGCGCAAGATTGGGTGATGCGCTACACACTCATCAATGGACAGGGAAACTTTGGTTCTATCGACGGCGATCCACCGGCCGCGATGCGTTATACAGAAGCGCGCCTTACCTCTGCCGCTATGGCTTTAATGGAAGATCTCGACAAAGACACCGTCGATATGGTTCCTAACTATGACGAGACAAAAACCGAACCGACCGTTTTTCCTGCGAGATTTCCTAACCTCCTCTGCAACGGCTCTTCGGGGATCGCGGTGGGGATGGCGACGAATATCCCGCCCCACA
>PLXF01000039.1 GCA_003151315.1 Parachlamydiales bacterium | reverse complement strand
AATGCCGCATTGTTGATCAAAATGAAGGGGATTCCCGCTTTTGAAGCGACAACTTTTGCCCACTTAGAAACAGCTGCATCATCTTTAATATCAACCGCAGAAAACAGATGATCAGACCCATATTTATTTTGCAGCGCTTGCACAGCCTCAACCGACCGTCCGCAGCCGGCTACCCTCCACCCGCAGCGGGTGAATTCTTCGACAAGTGCCAACCCGATACCCTTAGTCACTCCTGTAATAACAACAAGTTTTTTTTCACTCATAGAGTTCGACTCCCATTCTATACCATTAGCAAAACAATTCGCTCCAAGCAATGCAAACAGCAACGTCATTGCTAATACTCTAAACATGCCTTTCCTTTGATAAAACAACATGCAAGGATACTAGATTGGAATGGGGCGGTTCCAATCAAATTTTTGAGTCTATATAATTAATTAAATATTTGAGGAAGAGATGGAGCAGCGAGAACACAACCCAGAAATTTTGCCACGGGTCATGCCTTATGTGAAAGTGGTTGCTTGCGATTACTTTTCCTCTAATTTAGAAAATGTTCGGGTAAAGCCTCTCGCAGGTGGTTATGGAACTGCTGCCAACATGCGGCTAGAAATGGCGGATATCGCCTACGTTTTGCGAGTCATGAGTGAACTAGATTCGCCTCTTAAATGTAACACAGAACTTCATGCCATGAAAGAAGCTGCCGCCGCCGGAGTGGCTCCAACCATCCATTGGATAAGCCATGACGGATATGCCATTCTCATGGATTACATTGCAGGTGGAACGCTCACCTTTGAAAAAGGTCAGAAATCGGAAATCGCTTTAAAGATCGTCGATAAGATGCGCAAGGCCCATGCAATACAAAAAAATCCCTTTTATGCTCCTTCCTTCGAAGCGCAAATGGAGGAATTCTATACGCAATATTCGCAAGAAGACAGTAACAAAGCCATTTGGGACAATGCCATTTCTATTATCAAAGAGGGAGCTTACCAACTACACAGCTTAACCGCCCCGATTGTAAGTACGCATGGCGACTTGAATCCGCGCAATATTTTGGTTTCTGAACAAGATGTCTACTTCGTTGATTGGGGCGACGGCACATATGCCGATCCATTCCAAGATTTAGCCTTTTTTTCCATCATGATGGATTACTCTCCAGAGAAAGAAACCTACTTGATGCAAAGCTACTTGTGTCACTCCCCTACTATTGACGAAAGAAAGCGATTTAAGATCGCCAAAAAAATGAACTTTGCCCGTTTGGTTCTTAGCGGCCAAGGCATTGGGAACCAGCTTAGTGCCGGTCAAAAAGAAGATACAGCTCATACCTCTCAAGATTGGTCTTACTATGCTAGAGTGTTTGCTAATGACGACATTCCCCTATCGGCGCAGTTCTTTTGGGGACAAGCTCAAGTAGCCTTAGAGTCTGCTATGACGTAATCATCCATGTATTGACTCTGATTTCAGAAAATTAATTTAGATTATTAAACCTCTGGCAAACTCTTCGACCACATGCCGGATCGTCTATCTGCAACTCCGTATAGTTTTCATTTGTATAATCGCCAATCACTCTTCTCCAAAATTTTTTCGCTAATTCATCACCTAAAATTTGCCTTACTTGCCATGGTCCAGGATGTTTATTAAAAACAGCAAAAGCCATATTTTTACCAATCTTCTTCTTTCTGCAAGTAGGGACAACATAAAAATCTACGATCTCGAGAGAACCATCAATAGACTCGACAATGCAAAAACCGACCACACTTGAGGCTTGCTTCCAATAGTAGCCGATATTGGGAAAGCGCCAGTCGACATCTAAAGAGTATTTCCCGTCTTGATTTTTCTCTTTTCCAGTGATAGATGAAAATTCATCCTCATAATCCTGAACTAGTTCATAGAAAATGTGGGCATTCGATTCGTCAATCTGTTCTAACATATGCCCCTAGCGAATAAACCACTCGCTCTGACTTTCCTTTTTTTAACCTAACCCTGCTCAACTCAACTTTCATAGCATTTGTACCTTGTCAGTAGGATATAGACATTTGATTAGCCAGAGAATTAGCTCGTCATCCACCGGGTAAGAATCTCCTGGAACGACAGGAAGATGCTTATAGGTGATTCCTTCTCCGTTGGGTGTGTAATCTAATTGGAAGTAGAGTTTTTGAGCAGCTCCATAATCTCGGTACAAGCCAACTCCTATCCCAACTTGATCATAACCCAATTCTTTAGCCTTCTGTTCCAAATGAGAGATCAAGAGAGTACCTAGCCCTTGCTTTCTGTACGGCTCATAAATCCACACGTCGTTGATTTCTGGGATATTCTGATTTTTAAAATGGGGATATTCAGAATGCGGAAGGAGATGCCCATAACCCATTATTTTACCCTGATATTCGACAATGTATGACAACCGGTTGCCAGTTGTTTGCTCCTCCAAGTAAGAAGTCCATTTTTCAATCGTTTTCTCTCGTGTAGACCAAGGGAAATAGAGATCGCCCAAGATTTGAATATCTTGTTGCAATAGCGGACGGACATAGGCTTGAATGTAGCCTTTTTGAGCTTTCATCAGACAAAGGTTTGCAGGTCTCCCTAATGTGTCTTGGGTGTTAATGATCTGATGGGCAAGAAATCCACATTTCTCAAAAAGCTTTACGGATGCTTCGTTGCGGATGTCGGGATCAACAATGCAGTACTGAAAGCGGGGCCAGAGCACTTTTTCAAGAAATTCCCGTATGATGCTTTGTCCTAGTCCTTGTCGGAGGAGGTTGGCTTCTCCAATGAAGAAATCTAGTCCGGCAGCAGAATCAATCACCTTCTTTTCAAAGTTCTGTCCAGGCCATGGGAAATCTTTGACAAGGCAATATTGGCAATAGCCAACCGGCTGGCCGTCATGCTCTGCAATCAATCCAAATATAGGCTTTTGGCGCTCGAGGTAGGGCGTTAATTTCGCCAACACCTCTTGGTCAGTCCAGTCTCTTAACGAATAAAAGGTTTGGACATGAGGGGTATTGAACCACCTATGCAACAGGGGAATATCGCTTCGGGAAAGAGGTCGAAATGAGATCAAAAGGGCCTAAAATGGTTAACGTCTTTTATGGTACATTACTTCCTGAAAAAGAGGGAATTCATGGATATCGTATTTCTGTTTTATGAGGGAATGACGGCGTTGGATGCGATTGGACCGCATGAAATTTTGTGCCGGTTGCCAGGCGCAAAAGTTTATCGCACAGCTAAAAAAGCAGGACCCATTTTGACAGATTCTGTAACGGGGTCATAACGGGGTCAGGCCTAGGGTGTTGATCT
>PLXF01000110.1 GCA_003151315.1 Parachlamydiales bacterium | reverse complement strand
GAGCGGGTTTCTCAAGGCGATTTAGGATTTGTCAGGGAATGGCTCAAAACACATATCCACCAGTGGGGCCGAACCTACGACGCCGATCAGCTCGTCAAAAAAGCGACCGACAAACCTCTGTCTTCCGATGCGTACTGCTCGTATCTTAAAAAAAAATATAGCGAAATCTATCAACTCTAAAAACTAATTCTCATCGTCATGAGAGGTATACCGTTCTTGAATTACGAGCGGTATNNTTTGCGCAGCCTTCTTGCATATTCTATCAATAAAATTTTAAATCACTATAATGATAAGAAAGTTGCAAAAAAACTAATGAGCAACCGTAAAGCTATAATTCCTTATCGTTATATCGTTACCATCGTTTTCATTATTGTCCCTGTAGCTCGATAGAAATTTACTTTTTCCCTCTAACAACTCTTGCACCGTCCAAAAATCGGAGGCGCTTTTCGAGTGGAAGCGCTATATGCCGGTTGATTTATAATCACTTCATAAGCAAAAATTAAAGAAACCATAAGGAAGGGCGCCATGAATAGCACCAGTTTTCCTCTCCCACTTTCCCTTTGCGCTCATTATTCAAGCGAAGGAAAGATAGAAGCTCCCCCCGGGGTCATCTCTAATCAGCTCATTTACAACCCCTCGCCACAAACGAAATTCAAGTTGAGACAATTGCACCTGCACATAACGCCTCAACCGTCCCCCCCGCTAGCTCTTGATACGCCTACCCTTTCTAATCTGCATTTGACTGGGCCTAATGACATAAGCAATACAGATGATCTCGGTCACTTTTTCTATGACATCATTGGCTGCCATACCGAGGCGGCAAAGGCGCTATCGAGCTATTTTCAGAAAGAGAAGTACCAAGTTATGGAGCAAATTGGCAGAGGATGCTTTGCTACCATTTATACCATCCGAAAAGGAGAAGAAGAGTTCGCCTTTAAATTACAACATGTGGGCCATATAGAGGTGTATAGACTTGCGCAATTTCATTTCCAGAGAGGAGAGCCGCAAAGCCTTGCACTAACGCATCCCCACATTTTATCCCCTTTAAAGATCCTTTACCTGCACAACCAGACGATTATAGAACACGGAATAGACGGAGCCTTGATTGTAGGCTTAATCATGCCTCTTGAAAAAGAGGGGGATTTAGAAAATTACATCAATAAAAATGGCCCTTTGAGTGTTAAGCAAGCGCTTCATGTTGGTATGCAAATCGCCTCCGCCCTAGAATATACCCACGAGCACGGAGTTTTACACCGCGATTTAAAACCCAACAACATTCTGATCGATAAAAACTTAGATGTTAAACTGATCGATTTCGGGATCTCAAAAAAGATTGAACGGAGTACCGATTCCCCTATAAATCAGAATCTGTACGCAGCTCCTGAGCGACTTATTTTAGAAAAGGGCTATTCATTCCCCTCAGATACATGGTCTTTAGGGGTCCTTTTATATCGAATCACTGTAGGAAATCCCCCGTTCCATACAATCCCCGATATTATCGATTTTACCGAAGTAAACTTCCCTTCTGAATGCTTTCTACCGATCTCTTTCAGAAACATCATCGAGCAATTGTTAGTGAAAGATCCACAAAACAGGTTGACCGCCACTAAAGCTTATAAACTATTAGAGAAGTGTTTAAGTATTTTAAATGGAACCACTATATAACCGGTGGCGACGGCGAATATCGGCGGCTCCAAACCGCTTGATCTGCTCTTCTGTCTCAGGGATAACGGGGATGACCTCAACGGGCTTGTGGTCATCGTCCACCGCTACAAAGGTGAAATAGGCGGAGAGGATCCCTTTTTGATCTAATGTCCGAAAGTCTTCCGCAATTACCTTAACGCCCACCTCCATCGAGGTGCGCCAAGTACGGTTCACAGAAGCCATACAAACAAGAATATCGCCTCTACCGGCTGGATTTAAGAAACGGACCGAATCGATCCCTAAGGTGACACAAACTTTTCCGGAATGTCTTTTTGCGACGATAGCCGCTAAGGAGTCGACGACCTGCATCACACGTCCTCCGAATAGAGTGCCATGTGCATTCAGGTCGTTAGGGAAAACCTCAACGACCTGGTCGACGATAAATGATGCTGATACGGGTTTCCCTTCCATAGCTCCCAAATAGCAGGAGCTGAAATAAGAAACAAGTGCTTATCGTTTGGAGAACTGGAATCGCTTACGAGCGCCTGCGCGGCCGTATTTTTTCCGTTCTTTCTTACGAGGATCGCGTGTGAGGTACCCGAGTTCTTTAAGATCGCCACGGAGCTCTTGGTTCTCTTGAACAAGCGCACGGCTAATCCCGAGACGGGTAGCAATAGCTTGAGCCTCAATTCCGCCACCTTTTACGCGAATAATTAGATCGCACTGTTCGGGGCTGTTAAACTTTTTGAGAGGTGCCATGATCTCATCGCGCTGGAGTTGAAGCGGGAAATACTCTTCAAATGTCCGGCCATTTACATCGATAATTCCTGTTCCTATGCGAAGTCTTACAGAAGATACAGAAGTCTTTCTGCGGCCAATACCAATAGTCTCTTTAGTCATGAAATTCCTTTAAATATTTACAGCCTGAGGCGTTTGTGCTCGGAGTGAATGCTCGGGACCGGCATAAATACGCAGTTTTTTAATCTGCTGACCACCTAGGCGTGTTTTAGGCATCATCCCTTTAATCGCGCGCATCAGGATATAATCGGGATGGCGGGCTTTCATGGTTCTATAAGGAATCTCTCTTAGACCACCGATAAAGCCTGTATAGCTACGGTAGATCTTGCGAGCCTCTTTCATCCCTGTTACTTCGATCTTGTCAGCGTTGATGATCACTACGCCATCGCCGCAATCTACATAAGGAGTGAAATCAGGGCGGTGTTTGCCGCGAAGAATTTTCGCCACTTCCGANNCTTAAAGCTGCCTGGCGGGTCAAAAGCGTCGATTTGTATTTTTGGTTCATTGAATAGACCTTTTCGTCAAAAAAACTGAATAACAGAATACCAATCTTAGCCTATTTTGCCAAGTCGCATTTAGGAGAAAGACCTTAACTCACTCTATTTATGCCACTTATAGGCCAATCTCATAGAGAGAACTAAGACTTTTAACCCCAAAGAAAGCCCCTTTGCAGAAAATAGGACATCTACTATGGTCCAGATTATACAGCAAAAGTCAGATTTGGGGTGCGAGGATTTCGCGCTGTGAAAATGATTTTTGAGACGCCTTATACCTACAGGGCTCTGTTTCATCAAAAAAGGAGTATGCGATGAAAAAAGATAAGCAACCAAAACAACCCCAGCAACAACCAAGACAGCCGGGACAAAAATACGAGCAGACCGACGCTCAGCAACCTAAACAACAACAGTCTAAACAAGCGCAACAGCAGTCTAGACAACAACAACAATCTAAAACTCAAGAGCCTAGAAACCAAGAGTCTAGAAATCAAGAGTCTAGAAACCAGGAACCAAGAAATCAAGAACCGAGACAACAACAACCTCAGCAGCAGCAACAACAGCAATTCCATGAGCGAGCTCAAAAGCTCGAGCAGCAAGTGCAACACCAGCAACAGCAATTGCGCCAATTGGAAGAGCAGCAAAAAGAGATCCGAGAAGAACAGGAAAACCTCAAGAGACAAGTTGAGCGAACCAATTCCGGTCAAAAATCACCCAACAATAATAATAACCGATCGAGATAAGCGATTGACAGCCAGGAGGCCGCAATGTAAGCGGCCTTTTTAGGAAAAGGATGATTGTTAATAAAGCCCACATAATCCCCATCGTTCGACAGCCCACCGCTCTAGATCAAGAGACGGAAAGCCCTCTCATAGAACATATCGCCTCGTTTAGTGCCGATCAAAAGCCTCACATATACTCGGTGATCCACAAAACCCACTATAGCTACAACTCCCCCGTTGCTCTAAGCAAACACCTCTTCCGCCTGCAGCCCCTCAACGACATTAACCAAACAGTGCTCAATTACCGTTTTACGATCTCCGTCGAAAAAGGGGTGGTGGCCAATTTTACAGGCGCTTTTGGCAATAACGCCTCGTTTGTTGAGATCAAAGAACCCTATTCCGACCTCCATATCGTCGGAGAATCGATTGTCTGCGTTCAAGATATCCAACAAAGGACCGATCTACTACACCAACCCCGCACCATGCCGCTCGTTTGGATGCCATGGGATCGGATCATGATGCAAGCCTATCTACAACCCCCTGAATTGCCCGAATCGGAGCTATTCGAACTCGCAGAATACGCCATGGGTTTTGTCGAAAAAAATAAAAACGATGTATTTGCCGTCTTAAGCGACATCAACCAAACCATTTATAAAGAGTACACGTATCTTTCCGGATCAACTAACTTAGGCACTACTTCTTATGAAGTCTATGCCAGAAAAAAGGGAGTTTGCCAGGATTTTGCCAATTTAATGATCTGTTTGGCGCGCCTACTTGGCGTTCCTGCCCGTTATCGGGTAGGGTACTTGTACACAAAAGAGGACTACAAAAACCAAGCCGATGCCACCCACGCATGGGTGGAAATTTTCCTCCCCTATGTAGGATGGATTGGGTTCGACCCAACCAATGGCTGCCCGGCAGGGAAAATNNTTACAACGACGCCACCCCCACAAGCGGCACCATTTTCGAAGCGGCCCCCGAAACAAAAGAAAACCTCTTCACGAGCGTGGAAGTCCGTTTAATCAATATAAATTAAAAAATCTACTCACACCGCTCGTAATTCAAAAATCGAACTTGCAGCAGAGCCCCTCTTTTGTTATCCTCTCATAGCAATTATGGAACCTAAGACCTATTTTATCCGGACCTACGGATGTCAAATGAACGAGCTCGACACGGAAATTATGGCCGGTCAGCTTGCAAAAAGGGGCTTAACGGCAGCCGCCGATGAAGAGAGCTCCGATCTGCTCATTTTCAATACCTGCTCCATCAGAGATTTAGCGGAACGCAAAGTGATGGGTAAGCTGGGACGGATGGGGCGCGTCGACAAAAAAAATAGGATTATCGGCGTTACCGGGTGCATGGCCATGGCGAAAAAGGACTCCCTTTTCCGCAAGTTCCCCCACCTCGACTTTGTCGTCGGAACCAATAATATCACCGATCTGGGCACCGTCATCGACCAAGTGCTCTATACCAAAAAACAGGTCTTTAAGACCGACGACCGCTTTGAAGAAAACCTCGATTATCTGATCGCTAAACGGGACAATCCCATCAAAGCCCACGTCTCGATTATTCGGGGCTGCGACAAGTACTGCACCTATTGCGTCGTCCCTTATACCCGAGGTGAAGAGGTTTCCCGGCCCCCGGACAGCATCGTAGAGGAGTGCCGCCGCCTCGTAGACCAAGGATATAAAGAGATCACCCTGCTCGGTCAAAACGTCAACAGCTACGGCAAAGACAAGCCAGAATGGAACTGCCTTTTCCACAACCTTCTCTACCGCCTCGATCAAATCCCTGGTATGGAGCGGATCCGCTTCATGACGTCCCATCCGATCGACATCACAGTGGAGCTAATGCAAGCGATTCGGGACCTCCCCTCGTTATGTGAATTCGTCCACTTCCCCATCCAGGCGGGATCTGATCGGATCTTAAAAAAAATGCACCGGATTTACACCAAAGAGCAATATCTAGAAAAGGTGGCCCTTCTTCGAAAAATCGTCCCTCACGTCTCCTTAGGAACTGATATCATCGTCGGCTTTCCCACAGAGACCGAAGAAGAGTTCCAAGAGACGATGGAGATCTTCCGACAGATCCGTTACTCGGTCGCCTACATTTATGCTTACAGCCCCCGTAAAGGGACACCTGCTCTGCGCTGGAAAGACGACGTACCTGAAGAGGTGAAATTCGATCGCCTCCAAAGGCTAATGGATCTACAAAACGAGATCGCCGTTGAAGAGAGACAACAGATGCTCGGGAACACGTATGAAGTCTTAGTCGAATGTTTCAATAAAGGGGGGACCCAGCTCAAAGGGAGAACCCGTTGCTGGAAAAAAGTTATTTTTGAAGGGGATGAGTCGCTCATCGGCACCCTCCAACAGGTGCATGTTCATAGCTATAGCCACCAAACATTAGTGGGAGATTTAGTAAAACCTAATAGCTCCCTAAAAGTTATCTAAATAAAAATAATTTTATTCTACCATTTTAATTACAGTTTAATTACAATTTGTGAGTCATGGAAAACATAACTCATACAATTACACTTATACATCTCGCGATCCAAAAAATATTTTATCGTTTAATTCAGTGTTTAAAGAAAAAATTAACTATTCCCGCTCTCAATCTCTCTACCCTTCCCACAACGCCACAAGCTCAGACATTCAGCCTAGCCCGTTTTTTTACCCGCGGAGCGATCGATGCCGTTCCCAAACGCAATCCCACCCCCATCCCCGAGCTTATAGCTGAGACGGAAGAGATAACGAGACCCCGACCCATCCCCCGAACGCGAGCGGTGCTGCAGACCCTCATTAGGGGAAAAGGGACATTGCGGAAAAACGCTCAGGGCCTTGTCTACCTCGACATTGATGATGAGTTCATCACGACGCTTCTTCCCTACTTTACTTCGCAAGGAGGGGTATGCCCCCCCTATTTCAACCGATTTGGAACCCCATCTGGAGCCCACATCCCGGTGATTTCGAGCCGCGAGGCCTATTTTCATTGTGTAGACGCAGTACCCTCTTTAGGAAAAGAGTGTCTATTCGACGTGGAAGGGCTCTACTCGATGGAGCCATCAAACTGGCCTGAGGTTCAAGAGGTGTGGTTTTTTCAAGTACATTCGAGCGAGCTGGAAGGGATCCGAAAACAAAGTTTTTTACTTAATCTACCGAGCGGCCACCCGTTTCTCATTGCGATCGCAATCAAAAAAAGGACCGATCTCTCGCTTCACCCGGAGCCTCAAACCCACTATCGAATTAACCCTACAATTTTCGCTGCTTAAAATCTAAGAGCAGGCTACAACATTTTCTGAAATTGCCCTTCTGAGAGGATGTCCACACCGAGTTCCTTAGCCTTTTCGTATTTAGAGCCGGGATCTTCTCCCACTAACACGAAGTCGGTCTTTTTACTCACGGAACCGGTCGTCTTCCCTCCCCTCTCTTTAATGAGGTGAGCTGCTTCATCTCGGCTAAAATTTTGCAAAGCGCCTGTTAAAACGAATGTTTTTCCTGCAAAAGCGTGACCCAAAATCTTCTGTTTTTTGGGCTTCTGGGGCGCTACCCCATGTTTTATCAGGAGCTCCACCTCTTCTCGATGTTCCGGATCTCGGAAATGGTCAACAATCGCTTGCGCCGTTTTCTCTCCAATCCCCTCTATATTTAAGAGCTCCTCTTCGGTCATCTGCATCAACGTATCGAGATCATGAGCCTGCTCCGCCAAGAGATCGGCCGTCTCAGTGCCCACATATTTAATCCCCAGCGCCATAATAAATCGGGAAAGGGGACAATTGCGTGATTTCTCGATACTCTCCAACAAATTGTGGATCGATTTTTCCTTAAATCCTTCCAGAAGAGAGAGCTCTTTTTCGGTCAGCAAATAGACATCGGAAATTCGCGTGACAAGCCCTTTATCGACGAGCTGCTCCACGACCCTTTCACCCATGTGTTCAATATCCATCGCATGCTTGCTGGCAAAATATTGGAGGCGGCGCACTCTTTGCCCTGCGCATCGGGGATTTGGACAGCGGACAGCCACCTCCCCCTCTTTATGGACAACGGCAGTATGGCAGGCGGGACAAACAGAGGGCATTTTCCAGGGCTTAGTGTGAGGCTCTCTTTTAGCCACATCCACCATCACCACCTTGGGGATCACATCCCCCCCTTTTTCAATAGCCACCCAATCGCCCTTCCGGATATCTTTACGGGTCACTTCGTCCTGATTATGCAGCGTAGCTCTCGCTATCGTGCTCCCAGCCAAAAATACAGGCTCCAATTCAGCCACAGGGGTCAATACCCCCGATCTTCCCACCTGTACGGTAATATCGAGAATCTGGGTAAACACCTGTTCTGGGGCATATTTATAGGCCACAGCAAAACGGGGCGTTTTTCCTGTAGCACCCAGCATCTGCTGAGCTTTGAGATCGTCCACTTTAATTACGATCCCATCGATTTCAAAAGGAAGGCTCTCCCGTTCCTCATGGATCCTTTCTGCAAAGTGCATAATCTCTTCGATCCTCTCACATCGCGCTATATAGGGCGGTTTCGCAATCGGAAGTCCCATTTTTTTTAAAAATTGAAGAGTTCCGTGCTGAGTCTTTTCAAGAGACTGCCCTTCACCCATCGCATAGCAAGTAATATTGAGTTTGCGTTTCGCCACTTCTCGAGAATCGAGCAGTTTTAAAGAGCCAGCCGCCGCATTGCGCGGGTTGGCAAAGGGTTCTAACCCCTCAATTTCCCTCTGCTCGTTAATCGCCCGAAACACAGCCAGACTCATAAAAACCTCGCCCCTGACCTCAAATAGATCGGGAAATTCTTTTCCCGAGAGCTCTAAAGGGATGCTTTTAATCGTTTTGATATTGGCCGTCACATCGTCCCCCACCTTGCCGTTGCCTCGCGTTAGCGCATGGACCAGCTTTCCCGAGCGGTAGAGGAGAGAGATCGCCGTCCCATCCATTTTGAGTTCGCAACAAAAAGGGACCTGTTTTTTCTCTAATCCCTTGTGCACCCTTTTGATAAAATCTTCAATTTCCCCTTCTGAATAGGTATTGGCCAGGGACATCATCGGCGTTAGATGCTCTTTTTGGTGAAAGCCCTCAGTCGCCGATTCACTAATTCGTTGGCTCGGGGAATTGGGTAGAATATATTCCGGATGGGCCTTCTCATATTCGATCAACTGCCGCAGTTTCAGATCATAGGCAAAATCGGAGATGACGGGCTTTGCCTCGTCATAATAGTGCTTGTCGTGCTCGATCAACTCGTTAACGAGTGCGATGTAGTCTTGATGGGATGTAATTTTAGACAGAGACAACCTCAAAGATTTGCGTAGCCAAAGGAGCCAAGGAGACAGAAAAGCCCCCTTTCATAAGAGCTATCTCAGAATTTATCTTATCTGAGCCGCCAAATCGGGCCGCGTCGGTATTAAATACCTCCCTCACCCCTTTGGCCCCCTTAAGCGCAATAAAATAGTTAGAATATGTTTCGGGGGTGAAATTGTGGACGCAAACCAGCATCGACAACTCCCCCTTTCGCAGATAGGAGATCACACTTCGATCAGCATCGGAAAAATCGATCCATTCATAACCGCGCCAATCAAAGTCCCATTCCCATAGAGCTGAATGGCTGTGGTAAAAATGGTTGATTTCTCGCACACAATCGCAAAGCCCTTTGTGAGAGGCAGACCCCAATAAATTCCACTCGAGCTCACTACCCGAGTCCCATTCGCTCCACTGGCCAAATTCCCCTCCCATAAACAGAAGTTTTTTTCCGGGATGGCACATCATGTAGCTATAGATGAGGCGAACGTTGGCAAATTTTTGCCAATCGGGCCCCGGCATTTTGCCGATCAAACTCCCTTTGCCGTGGACCACCTCATCGTGGGAGAGGACCGACATAAACCTCTCGGAAAAAGTATAGAGGAGGCTAAAAGTCAGATCGTTTTGGTGAAAGTGCCGATAGATCGGATCGAGACTAAAATAGCGGAGCGTATCGTTCATCCACCCCATATTCCATTTCAAATCAAATCCGAGCCCATCTGGATGGGTCACACCCGAATAAGCCGAGGACTCTTCAGCAATCATCCAGACGGTCGGATGCTTTTCCCGCACAATCGTATTTAAATGTTTGAGAAATTCGATCGCCTCGATATTGAAGTTGCTCCCATCCGCATTGGGGATCCACTCCCCCTCTTTTCTTCCGTAATCTAAATAGAGCATAGACGCAACAGCATCGACCCGCAGCCCATCGATATGCATCTTTTCTAACCAAAACAGGGCGCTGCCGATCAAAAAATTGGTGACCTCCCGCCGCCCATAATTGAAAATCGCCGTTTGCCAATGGGGATGCATTCCTTTTCGAGGATCGTCGTGTTCATAGAGCGCAGTCCCATCAAATCGGTTCAAGGAGAAATCATCGGTCGGAAAGTGGGCAGGGACCCAATCGACAATTACGCCGATCCCCTCTTGATGCAGATGGTCGACGAGAAACTGAAAATCGGTCGGCGTGCCAAATCGGCTTGTCGCCGCAAAAAAGCCAGTTACCTGATAGCCCCACGACTCGTCTAAAGGGTGCTCCATAACGGGAAGTAGCTCCACGTGGGAAAACCCCATCTCCTTGCAATAGGAGGCCAATTCTAAGGCGATCGTGCGATATTGAGGAAATTCCCCCTCCCCCTTTTTCCAGGAGCCTAGATGCACCTCGTAGATGTTCATAGGCCCATTCTTCGAGCGCTTGGCCAACCACTCCCGATCGTTCCATTCGTACTTGTCCACATCGAAAACTATCGACGTCGTATTGGGCCGCAATTCCGAATAGAGGGCCATCGGATCGCTTTTGATCCGCAAATAATTTTCCCGCGTCCGGATCTCAAACTTATATTTTTCCCCATTGCCAACTCCAGGAACAAACAATTCCCAGACCCCCGAAGAGCCCAACGAGCGCATCGGATTTACACGCCCGTCAAAATGGTTACAATCGGCAATTAAACTCACGCTGCGCGCATTAGGCGCCCAAACAGAAAAACCGGTCCCTTCAATGCCGTGCACCACTTTACGCCGTGCGCCCAAAATCCGATGGATTTCATAATGGCACCCCTTATTGAACAAAAACGTATCGACCTCTCCCACCTGAGGAAGAAAAGTATAAGGATCGGCCGCTAAAAGGGCATTATCGTGAAAGACTTTGTAATCGCCGCTCGAAACTTTTTGATTTACAACATATTCAAATACGCCTCTCTCATCGACTCTCTCAGCTCGCACCAGATGTCCCAGCACCTCTAAGTGAATTTCCTTAGCTCCGGGACGCCATAGGCGAATCACACACCCCTGCGGTGTGTCATGAACACCGAGAAAACTATGCGGATTATAGTGGCATCCAGCCGCAAGAAGCTGGATATCGGTATTGGAATCGGTGGAAATTGTGGACATATCTCTAAAGTTGTACTCGAAATTCCCTATTTTTGGGTAGTGGAGGTATAAGCGCTACTTCTGGAAGCGATCCAGATAATAGGTCTTATTCGGCTCTAAGAGAAGAGGCTCGTGGGCGTTGTGCCGTTTTCCTTTTTCGCGTAAACTTCTTCGGACGCGAAACGACTCGATCCCCTTTTGTAGATCGAATAACACCTCGCCNNGCTTGCCTGAGAAAAAATTTGGTCCACTCAAAGTCGAGCGTGCCAATTCCAGGGCAGCGAATGCCGATGAATCGACCACAGTTAAACTCGGGCGAAAGGGCGGGTAATATTTCGAGGCGCCGTTCGTTTTGCGTGAAAAATAGAGAACGGATCCACTGCGCCATCTGTTGGATTAAAAAGTAGGGCTCAGCCTCGGCGGTGGATCGGATTAGATCGATCCCCTGATAGTGATCATCGTGGATGCGGGGCACTAAGAGCTGCTTTAAGCCCACTTGGAAAAAGGTGCGCAATAGGGGCTCAATCTGATTTTTTTCTGGTTTGCCTTTAGGTAGATCGATTTGTAGAGGCTGGGGTTCGATGTAGGGGATTTTTTGCGCTAGATTAAGGAACGGAGGGATTAACTCTTTTAAGTCTAAACGGCGCGTCACAAGATCCCAATCCTGCTCTTTGTGGTTGCCGAGTGAAAAACGCTCGGTATGAGCGGCTAGATGGAACGTGAGCTCTACAGGAAAATGGATCTGATCTTTGGGGTGTAAACGCCCCTGAGAAGTTTCGATTCCCCCGGCAGGTGTTTTTTCCGCATAGAGATCAAACCCCTCATCGCTTGCCTCGAGACGCAATCGATAATACCCCTCTTTCGATTGACCAAAAATAAGGATGGATCCCCTCTCAAGATCGAGCTGGAGAGTGAAGTTGTCGACAGGCCCTTTAATTCCGAGGGAAAGGATAATTTTCTTAGACCCGTGATACNNCACAGGGTGCCGGGAATAGGGCAACCGGTCCCAGATGTATGGCTGTAAGGTTTAAGTCGCTCAGCTATCGCAATTTTCATAGAATCTTTCCTATCAGTCCATCTGGTTCATTCCCGATTAGCTCCACGTCGATCATTTCATTCGGTTTATGGCTTTGCGCTGGAACCCAGACGCGTAAAAAGTTATCGGTATGGCCCGACAAATAGCCTGGCTTCCCCTCTTCGCTCTCCAATAAAACGCTCATCTGGCGGCCGATAAATCGGTCTCTGAGTTTGAAGCCGGTTTTCTCTGCGAGACGAAGGAGCTCCTGTTTACGACGGCTAACCACTTCGGGGGCGACTCGATTGGGATAAAGGGCCGCTCTTGTCCTTTTCCTGGGGCTGTAGGGAAACATGTGGATCTTGGCGAATTGCACATGTTCAACTAGCTGCATCGTATCGGTAAAATCGGCTTCGCTCTCACCAGGAAACCCCACAATCACATCGGTTGTGAAGGTAAAATCGGGCCTTAATCGAACAAGCCGTTCAACCGTTTCCAAGAAAATTTGGCGCGTATATTTTCGGTTCATCCTCTTTAAGATCACATTCGAGCCCGATTGCAAAACAACATGCATACTCGGACATGTATGGCGCCCCTGAAGCACCGCATCAGTTAGATCGGCGTCTATCTCATCGGGATCGATCGAGGAGATCCGGAGCCTTTTGAGCCCCTCAATGGCATCAACAGCGCGGACGAGATCTGCTAATTTTTTCCCTTCATCTTCAAAGTCGCCAATATTGATCCCCGTTAAGACCACCTCTTGGTATCCTCGAGAGACCAACCCTTTTACCTCTTCAATCACCTCGGCTATTTTTCGGGAGCGGGACCTGCCTCGAACATAGGGGATAACGCAATAGGTGCAATAGGAGTTGCAACCATCTTGAACTTTAACAAAGGCTCGAGTATGGGCGTCAAAGACCTGGATATTGAATTCAGGGAAGAACTCTTCTTCAGGAAAAACCTGGGCTAAAAGCTCCTCTTTCTCTGCGTTGGGGATAAGCTGGATCCTCGGATCGATCGCTAGCAGGGCCTCAGGGGCACTTTCTGCCATGCAGCCTGTGACAGCGACTTTGGCATTTGGGTGGGAGCGAAGCAGCGAACGGATCTGATGGCGCGAAGAGCTATCGGCCGACTCGGTCACCGTGCAGGTGTTGACGACGCATAGATCGGCCTCCTCCCCCTCCTGGACAGGCTCATAGCCCATCTGGCGAAGCTGGTCGGTGTAGGCCTGAGATTCATACTGATTCGTACGGCAGCCGAGAGTCACTACTTTAAAGCGTTTCATGGCAACGAAGTATATACTGCGGCCCTTTCAATGGGCTATATCTTTTTCGGCTTAAAAAATTTTCTTTATACCGCTCGCGATTCAAGAATCACGAGCGGCGCACATGTAAAATATCTATTATATAGTTGAATATTAGATTAACACTATTTACCATTTAATCACGTTCATGTATAATGTTTACTATGACGCAACCTATTAACTTTTATTACACAAGCATCCGAGATAAATCTTATTTTATTATCGGAAATGAATTGGGAGATGACCCTGATCTCAACCAACGTATTGAGGACGTAACGGGGAAGATTTTTGAAGACTTAAAAAACCAAGGACTTCGAGTTCTATATGTAGACGCTGAAAACGGCGCATTATACTCTTTAAGCCCAAAATATAGGGGTATTTCAGTAGAAGCTTCCACAACCACAACCACTCAAATTTACGACGAAATATTAGAGGCTGTTCCTGGAATAACCTATATGGGGAAAGGCCCTGAAAGCATAGCAACAACTATTCCCCCGCCCCCTCCTTTGCCTCAACTCATCCCCTTGCAAGAAGAAGCTGCACCAAAAGCTTCCCTTCCCCCAGCCCAAATAGGATGTTGGCAGCAATTAGCGCAAAGCATCTGCCGCTTTTTCTCCGCTCTATGGGCCCTTCTCAAAGCCTGTTTTTGTCCTATTTAAAAAGGGACCGCCATGGCAAACCCCGGACGTGGGGTAGCTGAGGCGCGGCTAGCTAAATACCCAGCGGTAAAAATCACAAAATCGTACCACATATGCAGCGCCACGCTCTCTTTAAGGGAATGGTTTTTATGCGTAAGCCATCCAAAGTAGGCCCCTAATCCCGTGATAATGGGCAAGCTAACAGAGTAGTAGCGCCATCGCAGCTCGGGAGCGATCATTCGGGCATTAGGGATGTGCACAGCGCCAAAGGCCAAAGAGGCAAGAGCAATCCCGACTGCGGGAGAGAAAACTTCCGCCAACTGGG
>PLXF01000113.1 GCA_003151315.1 Parachlamydiales bacterium | reverse complement strand
AAAAGCTCTAAACTATCTCCTTTTCGAAAATCGGTTTCCCCTATTTTTTGAAAGGGAACGGCCGATTCGACGCGAACGGAAAATTTATCTTCATTCCACCCACAAAAAAGATCAGCAAACGGCTCCTCGTCGAGGCAATCGGCCGTCGATGGCAGGAGAAAGTTCCGGTCGTTTTTCAAGGCCCCTTTTAGATAGGAGCAATCGCAATTGAGTCCAAAAAATTGGATCGGCATTAAAGCGGGGAGATCTTCAAACATGGTCATCCTCTTTTTGCATAGGGATCACAATGGCCTTATGTTTCTGTATTTTTCCTAACAGAGCTTTGGCTAGATAGAGTTGGGCGTTTTTTGAGATTGTGGTTTTAGCCGCTTGCATTTGCGCTAAAACGGGCTCTTCATCCCATTTCTTCTCTTGTAAATAGAAGAATACAATTTGACCGTCTTCAGGGACGTAAACGGGTGACCACTGATTGGGCACCATGAAAAATGCTTCGTTGTTCATCCAATTTTCCTCTGCTGTTCGGTGCAACTCTTTCTCTTGTCTAACCAATTTAAATTGGTCAATCCCTTTCATTTCTATAGGCTCTTTCTGCGCTTCATCCCAGGCGTGGTGCATCGGGCCTGCCATTCTGCGACTTACATAAAATGAGATCGGCTGGTTGCTAGTTTTTTCTTGCCGATCGATCGATCGGATAAGATCTGCGTAAACCGCCATCCCCACTTTTTCTTTCACCTCAGAAAAAGGTCTCCACCCGCCCCCTTCTGCCTGAAAAACCGAAGGAGTTGTTTCTCGGATTTGCACATATTTTTTTTCTAAATGGCTATCGACGAGCTCTAATAACGAGCCATCTTGTTTCATATCGGCCAGCGAACGGATGCGCAGATTGGACTCCTGTTCGATCTGTTCGATTCGATAGAGGGTAAAGTCTGATGCAACCGTTAATGAGGCTCCTTGTAAGTGGGCTTCCCGAATCTGCTCAGCAAATAGATCCGGGTTTTCAATAAACGGGAGGTTGGTCCTTCCGGATGAGAGGGAAATCGTCTGCCCTTTTTTGCGAGCTTTTTCAAAAGCCTCTTCGACCCATTCAGGATGTGTGTAGACCACTTGCAATCTCGACCAGGAATCGATCGCTCCCCGATTTGGAGCGCTCTCCAAATGAAGGAATCGTTTCTCCCGGTCTACAAAAACTTGTGAAAGGGAGGGGAATTTTTTCGCCATCTCGTCCCAATGGTCCATCTGCCATTGTAACACCTCTCTCATAGAGGCTCGCATCGAGAGCTCTTCTTGAGAAACGCTAGAGACCACTCCTTTATACACAACCTCCACAAAGGCAGGCGCTTTTTTCTCGATCTCTTCGATCGGTTTGCTTTGTAAAGGGAGCGAGAGAATCTCTTTTTCAGCCACGCCTACGGTGTCGATATAAAACTGAAGGGCAAACAGATCGTCCGCCGATTGCAACTTAAGCGATTCGGGAAGTTGATATACGTGGACTACAGCTTTTTCTCTGGCAAAGGCCGCCAAATCCTTGAAGGGTAAAGAATCTAACAGAGTCGCCTCTCCAGCGCCCCGAATGTAGCGTCTAAACAGAAGAACTTTGCGCCACGCTTCGATCGCCTCTTTCTCTTCCAACCCAATCGCCCGAAGCTGCTGTTGGAAAGAGATCGACTGTTTACTCCCTTTTAAAGACTGTTCGAAATTGCGAAGCAGATCGGCTTTCGCTTCATTAGCCCCTACTCGATACCCTTTTTCTTCCGCGACAAGAGCCGCGTTATGGATAAATTGCGCGGTCATATCGATATAATTCGATCCGAACCAATCTTTCAGCGTGTGGTAGCCAAAAAGAGAAAAATCCCCATATTGTACTTGCGGGTCAGGTTCGAGTCCCCCTATTTGCTGCATTTGATACAGCAAAATTCTTCGTGTCAGCTCTTGAGGTACGTGGGTCTGTTCCAAGTACAGCTTGGCTAAATGAGCGAACATCTCGGGAGTAGCCGTTTCTTCCTTTTTAAGCGCCTGGATTTCTTCTCCTATCTGAGGATAAAAGCGGTCCCAGAGAGCGGCCACAGAAATAAAGGGAGCTCGTGGATGGGCGTAAGGACGAAATTTTTGCACATGGGTGAGGCGGCTTTGCATCTCCTCTTTCAAAAGGTCGAAATAGGTTCTCGCCAATAGATCGGCCAAGCCGGTCTCCAAAAAATCGACCCGAACGACACCGTCGTTGAGTAAATTGGGCAATTCGCCCCGGAGCTGTTCTACATCCGATCGGTCTGTGGAGATAAAGCGAGCGAGCCTTTGGATTTCAAATAGGTAAAGATCGGAACCGTCGACACTTTTCCCAATTACTTTATCTTTGGGTTGTGCGGGCTGATCGGAGGGGTTAAATGAACCGAAAAAGGTAAAGGAGATCACAATCACGGCTGTTACGATCAGGAAAAAAAAGCGCTGATAGGTCNNAGGTGCGAAAAAACTCTAACATCAGATCCTCAAAAAAAACAGAATATATGCCCTTCGTGACTCAAGAATTAGTTTTGACCCACGAGAGGTATAACCTACCATATTTATCCGATTGGGGCAATCACCTCAATAGGATTTGGCAAAAATCACCCGACGAGGACTAGGCTCTCCAGTAATCACGCAATACCCAGCCTCTTCTGGTTGACCAAAAGGGATGCACCGAATCGTCACATTGAGATCCTGTTTGACCTTCTCTTCTACTGCAGGATCTCCGTTCCAATGGCAAAGGGCAAATCCGCCTCCGCTATCAGAAAGATCGTCTGATCGAGAGGAGAAAAACGTATAAAATTCCTCTTTCGTATCGATCTGAACGGTATTTTTTTCCCGCATTTGGGTCGCCTTTACCAATAGGTTATTTTGTATATCATCTAGGATAGAGACAATTTTTCCCACCATTTCTCCGGCCGCAATCGGCGTTGTCTCTCGATGGGGCTTATCCCGTCGGCATAAGGAGAGCTGACCCGAATCAACCTCGCGGGGGCCAACTTCAAGTCGCAAAGGAATCCCCTTTTTAATCCAAGACCAGCTCTTTTCACCGCCGCGCATATCACGCCGATCGACAACGATTTGCAACGTCTGTCCTGCATAGGCAATCGAGCGCAGTTCTTTGGTCAGGGCATCGCAAAACCCGAGTACTTTTTCTTTAGTCTCTTCATTATGGACCACAGGGATGATCACTAAATGAGCGGGGGCAATTTTCGGAGGGAGGACAAGTCCATCGTCATCGCTATGGGTCATGATTAATCCACCCACCAAACGGGTGGTCGCACCCCAAGAGGTCGTCCAGCCAAATTCTTGCTCTCCCGCCTCATTTCGAAATTGGATTTCGCAAGACTTGGCAAAATTTTGTCCTAAGAAATGAGATGTTCCCGCTTGCAGCGCCTTGCG
>PLXF01000134.1 GCA_003151315.1 Parachlamydiales bacterium | reverse complement strand
CCGGCGATTTGCGCGGCGACGTCGGATAAAATATCGCCATAGAGATTAGGAAGGACAAGCACATCGAAAATTTCGGGGGTATCGGCCAATTTAGCCGCGCCGATATCGACAATCCAGTGTTCGTTGATGATATCGGGATATTCTTGCGCAATCTCATCGAAGACCTTGTGGAAGAGTCCGTCGGAAAATTTCATGATGTTGTCTTTCGTGAAGCAGGTTACTTTCTTGCGCCGATGGTGGCGAGCGTATTCAAAAGCATAACGGACAATTTTTTCTGTGCCTGGCCGCGAAATCATCTTGATCGAGGTGCATACATCGGGGGATTGCCGATATTCAATGCCAGCATAAAGGTCCTCTTCGTTTTCTCGGACAATCACCACATCCATTTCGGGATGCTTCGTTTCGACGAACGGGTAGTAGGAAATGCAAGGACGTACATTGGCGTATAGCCCCAATGTAGTGCGGATCGTCACGTTTAAACTTTTAAATCCGCCCCCTTGAGGCGTTGTGATGGGCGCTTTTAAAAAGGCCTTCGTGTTGCGGATGAGATCCCACATCTCAGGATCCATCCCTGAAGCAAACCCCTTGAGGTACATCTTTTCGCCAATCTCAATGTTATGGATCTCGATGGCTGCGCCGGCTGCATGTAAAATATCGAGGGTGGCGCTCATGATTTCAGGCCCGATGCCATCTCCGACAGCTACAGCGATAGGTGTTTTCATATAAATTCCCTGTTTCCATTTAAGGTAGATGATTTTTTAGAAGACTTCAAGCTCGAGGGGCGATAAAATGCAAACGGAGTACATTGATGAGCCTATTGCGCACTCTCTTCCAAGATCAGCAACGATATCTGAATGCTTTTTTCGATGAAATTAACCTCGAACAGGCCGAAGCTATCTTAGAGCGGATTCAGGCTTGCTCAGGGGTTGCGATCCTTACAGGCGTAGGGAAAAGTGGCTATATCGCCGAAAAGATCGCCGCCACGTTAGTATCTACTGGAACTCGCGCCACTTACCTTTCTCCTGCGCATGCGCTTCATGGGGATATCGGATTTATCTCGAACCAAGATCTTTTAATCGCCTTTAGTAAAAGTGGCCAATCGCAGGAACTGCTCGATCTATTGCCCCATGCCCAAAAAAAGGGAGCCGGAACTATTGCTGTGGTCTCACAAGCAGGATCGCCTTTGGAAAGGGGAGCCGATCTAACAATTATTCTCCCCGTCTTGAGAGAGCTATGCCCTTTTGATCTCGTCCCTACCACCTCCACGATGGTGCAGCTCCTGTTTGGAGATTGTCTGGCGATCGCCTTAATGAACAAAAAGCAGTTTTCTATTTCCGATTTCGCCCTTAACCACCCGGCCGGGTTTTTAGGAAAAAAAATTACGCTAAAAGTAGCCGATCTGATGCTAAAAGGGGTGGATCTCCCCTTATGTCGGCCGACTGATCGGTTGATCGAAGTGCTCCCCGAGCTGAGCGCGAAACGGTGTGGCTGCCTTTTAGTTACCGATGAGCACCTGCAGTTACAAGGGGTTTTTACCGATGGGGATCTACGCCGTTCTCTTGAATCGAAGGGGAGCGAAGCTCTTCAATGTCGATTATCGGAATTGATGAGCCCCTCGCCCCGAACCATCGCCCCCCATCCACTCGCTTGGGAAGCGATGAGAAAAATGGAAGAAAACCCCTCTCGCCCTGTCACGGTCCTCCCCGTGTTAGAAGGGGGACAGGTGGTAGGGCTTCTGCGCATGCACGACATTTTACAAGCGAAGCTCCCTTTTAATTAGACTTCTTAGTTTGCGAAAATTTAACGCCAAGACGCCAAGCCGCGAAGACGCAAAATGCTTTAAAAATATTTTTGCGACCTTGCGTTAAATTTTTTCAATCAACGAAAGAAAAGTGGAAAATCTCTCCTTTCCGGAGAAGATTGCTCAATCAGCTTGTGTATAATCGGGAAAACGGGAAAATAAATGTAAAAAAGGATCCGTTATGCTCGATACTACACTTACCAACTTCTTGATCATCTTGACCTTTACCATAGGTTATTTGGCGATCATTTTCGAACACACCATCAAGGTGAATAAAACGGCTTCGGCCCTCCTCATGGCAGTCCTTACCTGGATGTTTTTGTATCTAGGGATTGGGGTCGATTTGTCCCACGCAGGACGTGCGCTCTCAGAGCACCTGAGTGGGGTTAGCCAGATTATCTTTTTCCTTCTCGGCGCTATGACCTTAGTCGAGCTGGTGGATTCCCATCAGGGCTTTAAAGTGGTCACCGATCTGATCCAAACCAGCTCCAAAAAAAAGATGCTGTGGGTGATGGGGATGGTCGCTTTTTTCCTATCGGCCGTGTTAGATAACTTGACGACGACGATCGTGATGGTCTCCTTACTGCGTAAACTGGTCCCCGATCAAAAAGAGAGGATGTTGCTAGGTTCGATGGTAGTGATCGCGGCTAACGCCGGGGGCGCTTGGACGCCGATTGGCGACGTAACCACTACGATGTTGTGGATTAACGGGAACATCACAACTCTTGCTGTAATGAAGACCCTCTTTATCCCGAGCTTTTTCTCTCTAATAGTCGCCCTAGTGTTACTAGGCCGAGGCTTAGAAGGGAGCTATCCGCGGCTCGTTCAAAAAGCGCACCAAACAAAGGTGGAACCAACTTCACGGCTTATTTTCTTTTTAGGCATAGGGTCTCTCATTTTTGTCCCTATTTTCAAAGCCTTTACAGGGCTGCCTCCTTTCATGGGAATGTTGATTGCGGTAGGCTTTTTATGGCTCGTAACCGATCTTCTTCATCCGGCTCCCGAAAGAGAACATCTGAAAGTGCCCCATATTTTAACGCGCATTGACATCTCAGGGGTCCTTTTCTTTTTCGGTATTTTGCTCTGCATCGGGTCATTAGAGGCGATTGGCCTTTTACGCCAGCTCGCTCAATTTTTAGATGTTCATGTGCAAAATATTTCTGTTATCGCAACTCTGATCGGCCTTATTTCGGCGGTTGTTGACAACGTCCCTCTGGTAGCAGCGGGGATGGGGATGTACGATTTACAAACACATCCCGTCGATTCCCACCTTTGGCAGATGTTAGCCTATTGTGCAGGGACCGGGGGTAGCATCCTGATCGTCGGCTCAGCCGCGGGAGTGGCTTTGATGGGGATGGAGAAAATTAATTTTATCTGGTACGTGCGCAAGATAAGCTTGATCGCTTTGATCAGCTATTTGGCAGGAGTGGGCGCCTATTTGTGCCAAAGCGCTCTAGGAATCTATTAATTATCACCCAACCCCGGCATATACTGTGTCCACTTGAAAGTTANNCATGGGTTGGTTGTCTAACTTTCAAGTGGACACAGTATATTTTCGAGCCGGCTGCGCCTGATCAAAATTCTGGGTGCTATCATAGGTTGGTTGTCTAACTTTCAACTGGACACAGTATGTACCGTTCGTAATTCAAAAACCAATTCTTGAATTGCGATCGGTATACATATATTCATAAAATCCAATGAATAATTTATTGAAGTATATTATAAATTAACGTGGTGTTTAGTTTCAAAATCAATTAATAGTAGGGGAAAACAAAAAGGCCTCGCCAGTTGTCTGGCGAGGCCTTAAAAGAAAGAGCATTCACATTCTTAGATATCGAGAACTAAACCGAGAGTAAATCCGTTTAGTGTCAAGTTACCGCGCGATACTGTATCGTTAGCAAAATAAGCGCCTGTGCTGAAGAATTTACGAATGTTGTTCATGTCGAACCACTCGTGGAATTCATAGCCCGCTTTAACAGCGACATGGTACCGGTTTTTGTTGAAATGTTTGCCCCAGGCAAGACCTAAAGCAATCTCGCAGTTCGCTACGTTTTGGTAGAAATCGTAATCGAGATCGAATCCGTTGGGAGCCGTTCCAAAAGAGAGGTGCTGCTCAATAGAAAATTTACCAAACAGTAAAGATCCGGCAGCGTTTCCATAGAGAGACCAACCTTTGCCCAAAATCCAGTCTGTATTCAAACCGGTCCGTGCACCAAAGCCCCACATGTCGTTATCCGCATGGTGGATGGCTCTGTAAACGCCGCTGAAATTTCCAGCATAGTCAACCGAGAAATGTTGCGTAATCCAAGCAGCGCGAACGCCAAAATGGGGATTTACAACAAAATAGCGGCTCACATGGTAGGGCTTGCCTAATTTCGCATCTAACACATTGTAAGAAGCGTGCCAAGAAGCTCCAGCCCGCACATTGCTGCCGTCTAGAGTCGTGGTGGGCGTTAAAAATTCAGGAATCAGAATTCCAGCGCCGGCACCAGCATATAAATTTCTGTAATTGGTGATGTTTACCCATGTCCAAGCGAAATCGACATTCCAGGCGTCATGATCTAGATTGAAGCCCATGCCAAATCGGAGACCTGGATTATAGTCCCAGTCTCTATGGTCGTTTGAAAAGCCGAGTACTGTGCCGTTTCCAATCGATGTTGAGCTCGCGCCGTTGGTGTTACGGATCGCCATTTCCATCCCGTCTTGCTTTGCTTGGAAAGCTAAGCCTTCAACGTGAAAGTAAAAATCGCGTGGGCAAGAGAGGTTCATATCTGCTGGATAGGCAAAAGCGAATGGACCGGGTTTTGGCTCCTCGCAGCAAACTTCTGGTTTCGTATCACAAGGCCCTTTAGGAATCGCGTGTAGACTGGTCGTAGCTAATAGAGCCACAACAGAAGACGCCAAGACTCTGCTAAGCGGGTTGTTCCAAGACAAATGCATAGACTTTCTCCAATGTTTTTCATGTTTTGGGGGAGTATAACCCCCCCTTTTTCCAGAACGCTCAGAAGCAAACATTGTATAAGTAGTCTGTTCGGAGCCCCACGCAAACTTTTCTAAAAAGAGGTTTTTCATTTCAGAAAGTTTTTCCAGGAAGTGGGCATTATAAAATCGACAATAAATATTTCTCTCCAATCTTAGCAATCAAAATTTTACTTACATACACCTCTCGTGATTCAAGAATCGGTTTTTGAGGGCCGTATGCGCCCAGAATTTTCATCAGGCGTAGCCGGCGCAAAAATAGCCCCTATTAAGAAATAGGGGCTATTTTTGCGGATGGAAATTATGGGATGCAGATGGCTCTCAAAACCCGATTCTTGAATTACGAGAGGTATAGTGATTTAAAATTCTATTGATAGAATTTTAAATCACTATATAACAGGTTAGCGAACAAAAATCGGATCAAATGAGCCTGAGAAGTTGAGCTAACTCATCGGTTTTTCTGAGCGTAGAGTTCTGGCAAGTGCGAAGAGGTCCTTAATCTGTACCGCTTTTGTGGGGATTTATACTGCGCACGGGTAGGTTCGTAACATTTTCGCACTACCTGTACCCCCTAGCAGCCTGATCGTTGCCCACAAGTCTTGTTGCTCCAGCCAAGGAACATGATCACGCCGCAAGGCGGCTAAGGATAACGGCGCGAAGCGCGCCTAATGATACGCAAGATGCTGGGAAGCCCTGCAACCCAAAAAAACTTTCCAATTTCATTGGGGTTGGGGCTTCCCCGACATGCCCATCATTAGCTGCGCCTCGCAGCGTCATCCTCAGCCGCCCTTCGCGGCGTTATCCTGTCCCCTTGTTTTGAGTAAATGGACTTGTGAGTAAGGTCGGCTGCGAGAAAGAAAAGGTAGTGCGAAAATGTTACGAACCTACCCGTGCGCAGTATAACTCGACTTTGCCACTTTTTTAGCCCAATTGCCTTGGCCTTATGCCCTTGGAGGTTTGGCCTTTGGTCAAACTAGTCGATTTATTTAACCAGGAAGTGGTTTTCAACCCCTTCCTGGTTAAACAAACGCTTCAGGGGACAAATAGGCAGAGGCAATCGGGCTAAAAAAGCGGCAAAGTTGAGTTTAAGACGCTTAAAATGTCGCCTTCTAAATGGGTGCTCTATTCGGAGTAGGAAAGCCTCTGATCTAAAGAACCTACCCTCAAAGAGATGTCTAAAATTGGGGGTGAATTTATTTCGTCGTATCTAACAGGTTATAAATGCGTTACGAACAACAAAATAAGGGTCTATAGGAAAGGAATTGCTCAAAAAATGCGAAATTCTGTATGTTCTTAGCTTCGTTTCAAGTAAATCTGAAGTGAAACGAAAAAAGACTCTGAAAGAGTCTACGATGTCTTGACAGTAGAAGTAGAGAAGTGTGTAAGGAACTTCGGTGATTGAAAGATCATCGGAAGCTTGAGAGGAATCTGCTAAGCAATTAGCAGACCTCGTCATACAATATTTTTTATTTTTGAGAATTTGATCTNNATGAGGCATGCAAGTCGCACGATATAGGGGCAACTCTATATAGTGGCGCAAGGGTTAGTAATACATGGGTAATCTGCCTCTAACGTGGGAATAACGGCTGGAAACGGCCGCTAATACCTAATGCGGTGGTGTAAGGCATCTTATATTTATCAAAGCAGGGGACCGAAAGGCCTTGTAGTTGGAGAAGAGCCCATGGGATATCAGCTAGTTGGTAGGGTAATGGCCTACCAAGGCTAAGACGTCTAGGCGGATTGAGAGATTGACCGCCAACACTGGGACTGAGATACTGCCCAGACTCCTACGGGAGGCTGCAGTCGAGAATCTTTCGCAATGGGCGCAAGCCTGACGAAGCGACGCCGTGTGAGCGAAGAAGGCCTTCGGGTTGTAAAGCTCTNNAAGCACCGGCTAACTCCGTGCCAGCAGCTGCGGTAATACGGAGGGTGCAAGCATTGATCGGAATTACTGGGCGTAAAGGGCGCGTAGGCGGTTTAGAAAGTCAGATGTGAAATTCCGGGGCTCAACCCCGGAGCTGCATTAGAAACTTCTAGGCTAGAGGATGGTTAGGGAAAACGGAATTCCACGTGTAGCGGTGAAATGCGTAGATATGTGGAAGAACACCGGTGGTGAAGACGGTTTTCTGGGCCAAACCTGACGCTGAGGCGCGAAAGCTAGGGGAGCAAACAGGATTAGATACCCTGGTAGTCCCGGCCCTAAACGATGATTGCTTGGTGTGATCGGTACCCAATCCGATTGTGCCGTAGCTAACGCGATAAGCAATCCGCCTGGGGAGTACGGTCGCAAGGCTGAGACTCAA
>PLXF01000090.1 GCA_003151315.1 Parachlamydiales bacterium | reverse complement strand
CACTCGCCTACAACAATTGGCGACAAAAGTACTCTTTCCTGCCTGAAAAAAGCAGCTAACCTTTGAAAACTTAAAACAAAGGAAAAGCTGTGAAAGGCATCGATAAACGTATCCACAAAAACGGCACGGTTTCTTACCGCGCACGAGTTCGCATCAAAGGACATCCAGTTCTCTCCCAATCCTTCGCTTCCAAAACCCTTGCGATGAAATGGAAGCGCGATACCGAATCAGAGGTTGAAAAAGGCAAGTACGAGTATGCCAAACTCGGTAGCAAAAATACTTTAGCTGAGTTAATCGACCGCTACATCGACAAGATTTTGCCATCGAAGCCCAAGAATGCAAGAAATGTCCGCCAGCACCTTCTCTGGTGGAAACAGGAATTAGGGCATTGCCTACTTTCCGATATCAAACCGAGCATGATTGCACAAAAACGTGATGAATTGCTCTCTGGAACGACTTGCAAAGACAAGCTCCGCTCTTCCACAACCGTTGTCCGCTATCTTGCAAGCTTGTCACACGCTTTTGCTATCGCGGTGAAAGATTGGGAATGGATACAAGAAAATCCCGTTATGAAAATCTCAAAACCAAAAATATCCAATGGGAGAACACGATTTCTTAATGATGATGAAAAAGAAAGACTTCTCCAAGCTTGCCAAGAAAGCGAATCAAAAGGACTCTACCCAATTGTTATACTAGCTCTTTCGACAGGCATGCGAAGAGGCGAAATCATGAATCTCAAATGGGGTGAAGTGGATCTGGACCGAGGTTCGATCCTTTTGCAGACTACAAAAAATGGTGAGCGGCGATTTATCCCTCTTGTCGGAAAAGCTCTAGATCTTTTGCGTTCAAAATACGCAAATCAAGCCGTTAACTCTCTCGTATTTCCTGCTCCCCATTCTCCATCCAAACCTATCGATATTCGCTCTGGCTGGGAGACCTCCCTAAGAAAAGCCGATATTTTTAACTTTCGCTTTCACGATCTTCGGCATACAGCCGCTTCCTACTTGGCTATGAATCAAGCAAGCCTGTTAGAGATCGGAACCTTGCTCGGTCACAAAACTATCCAAATGACCAAGAGATATGCCCATCTTTCCAATGCGCATATGCATGAAACAATAACAACGTTAAATACAAAACTGTTCAATGATAAAAAAGAAAATTCTAAGAAAAAAGCATCTTAGATTTCTAGGAAGTTCGATGACTTGAATTGTTGAAATCCAAAGCAAAATGATGGCCAATGATCTTGAATCCATGATTTAGGTATAGCCTATGAGCATCGTGGCGCTGGGGACCGCTATCTAAATGGACCTGATCGCATTTTTCTTCTTTGGCTTGTTCGATTACCCATTTTAAAAGCTTCCCGCCGTGGTCATTTTTTCGCGTTTCTGTATCGGTGATTAAGTCATCGATATAGAGAACTTTCCCCCAAGCCAGAAATTCTAGAAATCGGAAGCCTGCAAGGGCTTGTACATCTTCACCTTCTTGAAAATAAGCCAGATGATATCCTTCTGTCAATTGACGTTGGAGTTGTTCTATAAAGGCCTGCTCTTCTGTCAAATGCGGACGGAGCTGGCGCATGACTTTGTAACAAGAACGGATTTGTTCAGCGGTGCTTGCTTTTTGGATCTCTGTATTTTCAATGATTGCGACTTGGTCCATTTATTTTCTCTCTAGAATGATCGGGATTTTCTTATCTTCTTTCCCGTCAATTCTGTGGATAAATCGAGACGCATAATATGCGTTATACGTGGGTAGAGTCAATAGGTTATTATTAAATTCGATCAAAACTTGATTTGCGTAGCATGGAAATTCTCGCTTCTGGTATCTTACCCAGTAACTAGGTATTTTATGGGAATAATCAACAAAACAAGATATGCGATTTTGGGCGTTCTTCATGAGGGGCCGACCAGCGGGTACGAGATCAAATCGTTGATGGGAAGGTCGACAGTATATTTCTGGCGTGAATCCGATTCGACGATATATCCAATGCTGAAGGTTTTGGCTATGGAAGGAAAAGTACTCCCTAAGACCGTCTATGTAGGCAAGAAAAAGAAAGAAGTTTTTTCGATTACGGAGGCAGGTCGAGAGGAATTTAAGGCTTGGCTTGAAAGTCCGACCGGATCGGAAACTCCGCGCAACGAATTTCTCCTTAAACTCTTTTTCGTTGCTGATCGAAAAGAGATGACCCGGTTGTTCCAGGAAAGATTGGAAAAAATCGAAGGTATCTACAAAGAATACAAAAAAATCGAAGAAAGGTTGGAAAGCATAGCTGATTCGCCTTGTAAAACGATACGACTCAAGGCATTGGGGTACGGAATCGCTCTCCTTGAATCAGAAATTCAATGGTTAACTAATGAAATAGGGCGGATGCAATGAAAAACAAAATCTTAATTATTGGGGCTGGACTGGGCGGCCTGGCTTTAGCCCAAGGACTTGCCACAGCTGGCTTCCATGCCACAGTTTTTGAAAGAGATGAAAGCCCTGCAAGCAGACCACAGGGATACCGGATTTCAATTCGATCGCTTGGAATGCAGGCATTATCTGCGCTGTTGACGCCAGAAAAATTAAGCCGTTTATCCAAGGCTAAAGTGGCGGATGTTGGAGATGGATTTACTTGCGCAAATGAAAAGATGGAACCTTTTTTCAGCGTCCCGCAAGGAAAAGATGCTGCTGTCCAATTCCTCCGCACAGAGCTGAGAAGTCTTTTTCAAGAAGGGATCGATATCAAATGGAACAAGCGCCTGTCCAGGTTTGAAGACAATGGCGATCAGGTGGTTGCTCATTTCGAAGATGGATCGCATGCCGCTGGAGATTTGCTTGTTGGGTGCGATGGAGGAGGATCCTCTGTGAGAGAGCTCTTGCCTTCGGTATATGGAAATAGTTTGGGATTAACTCCAAGTGTATTTGATAGCAACCGTGCCATTCTAGGAGGACAAATTGATCGTACTCCGGAGTGGGATATGCTGCTCCCTCTTAACAGAGTGGGACTGGTTCGTTTCCTTGGACCGAATTCCCGCTCCATGGGAGTCTGTTTTTCAGAAAGAGCTGATAGAAGCCCTACTGTTTTCTGGGTGCTGTCTGAAGAAATAGAAGATAGAAATGCTCCGTGGTATCAGTTTGATCAAGGACTGGAATGTCGCATGCGGATATTAGCTCACTGCCAACAGCTGATGGCAAATGAGCCTTGGCATGAGAATTTGAAGAAGCTGGTATGCGAGACACCGGCAGAAGCAATCATGGCTCCTTGGCTTCTGCGTACCACGCAATTTTCTGATTTAGATCGCTTTCCGATGGCTCCAACGGGAAAGACGACTCTTTTAGGAGATTCAGCTCATGCTATGTTCCCAGACAAAGGGTTAGGTGGAAACAATGTGCTTGAAGATGCGAGATTATTATCAGCGCTGCTGACAGATGCGCCAAATCCTATTGAGTGGCCTGGATTGATAGAACAATATGAAAGAGAAATGTTTGCCAGAGCAAGAGCTGCTGTTCAAGAATCTGAAAGCGCAGCCGAGTATTTCCGCAATCTTCGTTCTAGCTCGTAAGATATCAAGGAATTGTAAAAATATGATATAAGGGAAAAAATTTAAAATAATCTAGATTGCTGATTTAAAGGGTTTGAAAAATGAACAAAGAGTCGGTTCCATATAGGAGCCTATGTACTGAGTACTATGAGTTAGATAAACCATCCCCTCCGGCGGATGCTCTTAAATGCTATTTAAATTATGCGAAAGAAGCTGGAGGAAGCATCCTTGAACCTATGTGCGGTACTGGAAGGTTTCTCATTCCGCTTTTAGAGCAGGGATACACAGTAACAGGGTTTGATTATTCGCCTCATATGCTTGAGGTTTGCCGAAAGAAATGCAAAGAGCGTAGGCTGACAGCCGAACTTTCAGAAGCCACATTTGAAACTTTTTCACAGCCAGGAAAATATAATTTAATTTTTATACCTAGCGGTTCATTCGGCCATCTTATTACTCAAGAACAAGTGGATAAGGCTTTGGCATTCATCGTTGACAGGTTAAATTCCGGAGGAAAATTTGTATTCGAAATCGAGACTTTAAAGTCTGTCCGCGAACCGCAAGGGGTATGGAAGGGAAGATGGGTGAACAGGCCGGACGGCTCGAAAATTGTCATGCATGTGCTGTCCCGCTTTGATCCTGTCTCTCGAGTGGATGACGGTCTTTTTCGATATGAATTATGGGAAACAAATGGGATTTCCAAGACGGAGGTCGAAGATTATCGAGTAAGATACTATGAGCCTTCCGAGATTGAAAGCTTATTGCATCGTCATGGATTGAAAACGATCGCAAAATGGCAGGCTGAGCCTCATACTATGGTCGAAGCAAGCGATGCTGACCCTGTCATTTTATTCGAATGCGTTAAAAAATAAGAATCCTCCCTCTTTTGAAGGAGGATTCTTAAGTTTTAGGATAGCTCTCGATCCGCGAAAACTTTCATCGCCTCTGCCATAAAGACCGCTAGGCTTTGGTGGAAGGGATCCAGCTGTTTTCGGAACTCGGGATGTTCCGCATACAATTGAGCCATGGCCTTGTAGACTTCCTTTGTTGCNNCGAGTCCTTTTTCGATGCAATGCACTAGTTCCTCAAATAGAGCGTGAGCTGTCTTTGCGATATTGTCATAATAGGCTTTTCCTCGTTTTTCAACGTCTTCCGCGCTTTTTGTCGGGTTTTTTACGCTCTGACCGACGAGTTCCTCGGCTGCAGAATAGGATTGGCCTTTTTTAGCCTTCACTAATGTGATGTTGAAGCCATCGAACATTTCTTTGTCTTTCATCTTCTTTTTTCCTGTTAAGTGTTTTATTGTCTTGTCGACGGTTTTCAACAGCCGGCCGATCTTCTCCCATTCGCAGCTTAAAGCCTTCCTATGGGAATGCAGGGCTGCAATTTGATCGAAATCGCTCTTGCCAAGAACCTTGCGGATCTGTTTCAGCGTAAGTCCGAGTTCTTTGAAGAATAAAATCTGCTGCAGCTGCAGAAGTTCTTTTTCTTCATAGTATCTGTATCCATTCGAGCCGTAATAAGCCGGTTTTAAAAGACCGGCCTCTTCATAGAAATGAAGAGTGCGGACTGTTACGCCTGAGATCTCGCTCAATTTTTTTACTCTGTAAGCCATCGACTTTCTCCTTCAATATCCCTTTGATTTTAAAGGATGCGCCCATTATAAGGAATGACGTATACGTTAGGGTCAAGCATTTGTTTTTAAAGAAATGATATACATCTACAGGAGAATTTGATTGAACCAACAATTTAATGTTAAGATGTGCAGGGTAGCTTCGAGACTTCGACATAACAATTGTTTAGGATGAATAAGGCTCGATCGTCGGCAGAACAGACTGCGCCATGGCTAAAAAACGGTTGGCATCAAGGCCGTCTTCCGTCTGCCAGCATGCAGCCAAAATGAGGCGGACGTAATACCATTCGGCCACATCTTGAAATGGATAGCCGAAATAGCTAGATAGAAATCTAAGATCCTGCACAGGGTCTTCAACACATACCCAAACTTCATGAATGGGGCAGCCTATGACTCCTTTCGGATCGATGACAAACCAGTTATTTCCATGGGAAAGGATGTTTTCTTGGCGGAGGTCTCCATGGAGCAGAATCTCCGATCCTTGGCCCTTCTTTATGAGTCGCTTTTTCAACCCGCGAGCTCTTTCTAGGTGCTCTTTTGGCAAATCCCACTCTTTGTCAACGGCGGCAAGCCATTCTTCAATATGAGGGAATGACCCTTTTGAGAAATAAGGAGCCTTATGCAGTCTTTCCAAGACTTTGCAGGCAATCTCTATTCTGCTTTCTTTAGGATCGCTATTTTTTAGAAGAGTTCCCGGCACTGCTCGCTCTAGTAAAAGAACTCCGTCTTTGCGGTCAAGAAGAGAGACAGCTCCGAATCCTTTGAAGGCATCTAGAGCTTGCGCTTCTTTATCAATTAAATCATCATCCGGACTAAGCTTTAAAATGATGGGCGCTACTCTTTTAAATCCTTCCAGAACATAGCTGTAGCTGAGATTTGAAATGGGTTTTAACTTTGACAATCCCCAAGCGTCTTTTAACTGCTCAACGCTGCGAGGCAGTCCGGCAAGCCAGCTTTCTCCCCTGCTTCTATAGATCTTAATGATGTTCTCTTTCAGTTTTTCCAAGTACAGTTCCTAGGAAGCAAGGTCCGGCCCCGTTTTAAAAAACGAGACATTTTTGGCAACTATCGACTGAGGGGTGATTTTTATCATGACATCCAACGGATCGACGACGTTTGCGACAAACCAAGCATTCCAATTCTGTTTGTCATTGCCTAAGTATTTAGATACAAAGCGCATCAAGCGTTCTTTATCGCAATCTGCAAGGACCGCTGTTCCACGGATGCCTACATGTTTGAGAATGCCTTTTTCCAAGTTGTATTCTACGACGCCTGCAGCGCACTGCGGTTCGGCGAGCAGTCTTTTGACAAAGCTATCCCCCGATGTTCCGAAAATCCAAAGGCAGGAATCTTCCCAAAAAAACCAGACAGGAGAATCCCGAGGAACTCCTTTTTCAACTGTGGATAAATGAGCCATCAATGGCTTGCAAAGGACGTCGCCGATTTCAAAATCTTTCTGCGCAAACATTATATTCTCTCTACTGTTGCGAGCGATTCAAGGTGGCGGCGGCTGAATTGATAAAGCTTTGAGTTTCTGGACTCCCAGGTTCCTCTTTTGACAGTGAAACCGACAGCTGCAACCGCCCGGCTTAAACGCAAAAGAGGCATCATTGGCTTGTAGTCGGGAACTCTTCGGATCGATGCATATCCTTCCAGGAAGGAATTTTTGCAGCTGCCTGGCCATTCTCCGAATTCCAAAGGACAGAAATCGTCCTCAGCGAACCCTCCCCTTGCAGAAGACCAATCGATGATTCCCTGCACTTTTTCGTGAGCGGAGATAAGATTGCCGGGACGGAAATCGCGGTGTATGATGCAAGGTCCATCGGCGGATAGGAGAAGATCGATGTCCATGTTGAAATGGGATCTGCATATTTCAAGCAAGGTTTCAGGCAGGTGGCCTTCGCATTCTTCAAGCCCTTCTTCGAATTTCATCTTAAAAGGGACACACGGATCCGTGCTTAAATGAGTGGGATCGGTTAGATCTCCATAGCCATCCGCATGCTCGAGATGGATGCGAGCGAGAAGCACACCGATTTCCCATGCCAAGGCTTTATCGACTGTTTCCGATTTAAGAAGATC
>PLXF01000024.1 GCA_003151315.1 Parachlamydiales bacterium | reverse complement strand
GGGTGTCTGAATAGTTACGATTTTTTTATGTAAAAGGGGTTTGCATGCGATTGATTTTCTTCTTTTTGTATCTTTTATTAGCCCCAGGTCTGTCGATCTATTGTTTGCAAGTTGAGGTGTCGGCGCCCTGCGCTCTCTTGATGAATGCGCAAACAGGAGCTGTTCTATTCGAAAAACAAGGGTGGACTCCTGCGTATCCAGCTAGCGTTACGAAAGTTGCAACGGCCCTTTTTGTTTTAGATCATAAAAAACCCGACCTAGATCAATGGGTTACCGTCTCCTCAAGTGCTTTGCAGATGAAGCCCACAAGGCCCGGAGACTACCCCTCCTATTGGCTTGAATTNNGCACGATGATGGGGTTGGTGAAAGGGGAGTCCCTCCCCTTAGAGGCGCTGCTCCATGGTCTAATAATGGTCTCTGGTAACGACGCGGCTAATACAATCGCGGAAACCGTTTCGGGGAGCGTTCCCCTTTTTATCGAAGAGTTGAATCAATACTTGCAAAGTCTAGGTTGTTTAAACACCCAATACCAAAATCCGCACGGCCTTCACCATCCGCAACACTTTACAACCGCTTACGATATCGCTTTGATGATGAAACGGGGCTTGCAAATCCCTAAGTTTCGGGAAATTGTATCAAAGGTCTCCTATCATAAACCGAAAACCAACCGGCAGCCGAAAGGGGAGCTGATAGCGAGCTATCCCCAAATTAAACCCGGGCAACGCTATTACCCTAAATCGATCGGAGGGAAGACCGGTTTCCATTCGAATTCCAAAGCTACGCTGGCGGCCGCCGCTGAGCATGAAGGGAGAGTGCTGATAGCGGTGATTTTAGGAACCTCCAAAACAGCCCGTTACGAAGATGCTAGAAAGCTGTTTGAAGCGGCCTTCCAAGAAACGTTAGTTGATCGGTTGATAGTGGCTAAACAGCAACCCTTTGAGAGGGCTCTAGAGGGGGCCTCTTTGCCTCTTGTGGCTTCGTTAGCGGGAGATTTACATATTCAGTTCTATCCGTCGGAAGAGCCCACATGCAGAGCCACTGTCCATTGGGATTCTTTAGAATTGCCCATTAAAGAGGGGCAAAAAGTGGGAGAAGTACGTGTAATGAATGAAGCGGGTCAAATGGTGACCTCAGGCGATCTGGTGGCAAAAAACGAGGTAAAAGGGACCTTTTTCTTTACACTAAAGCGCAAGGTTCGGCAACTGTTTGGCAGAGCCTTGTAAAAAGGCTTCGCCACTGCTGAAGCGTAAGGGTCTCGGGACGGGCTTCGGGATTGGCCCCCGCTTCTACTAAGGCAGCGCGGATCGCTTCGATCGGGTAGGTTTGTTTTAGAGTCGTTGTGATCATTTTTCGGCGCTGTCCATAGCAGCGTCGCACAAAAGTGAAAAACTCTTTGGGATCTGGATTTCCTGTGAAATCTAGTCTCATCACGGTGGAATCGACTTTGGGGCGGGGATAGAAGCAATCTTGAGAGACGTCGAATGCCCCGAAGATTGCGGCGTGCGATTCAATAAAGATAGAAAGGGAGCTAATCTCTTTCGTTCCAGGCTTTCCCTTGAGGCGTGCGGCAAACTCTTTTTGCGCCATGAAGGTGAAGGTTTTAATGGAGCTTTCGCAGATTTTTTCTAAAATAGGGGTCGTGATACTGTAGGGAAGGTTTCCGACCACGCGATCGTAATGGTCCAGTGGCCACTCGAGAAAATCGGCTTCAATCACCTCTAAACGCCCATTTTGGAATCGATGGATCTCTTGCGCAAACAGCCGATCTTTTTCAATGACCGTCACATAAGCGCCTGTCTCTAACAGGGCAGCAGTAAGGGCTCCAGGGCCCGGTCCAATCTCCAAAATCCTTTCACCCGATTGAACGCCCGAGAGTTGGACGGTTTTTTCAATCACGTGGGAATCGATTAAAAAATTTTGGGACAGACTCTTTTTAGGATGAACGCCTAGCTGATCTAAGAATGAGAGAAGCTCTGATAGCGAGGCGGGACTTTTCATTGCAGGACAAACGGATTGAGATCTTCTGGCAGCGACTCTTTTAGGTGGGTGGGATCAAATCCATAATGCTTGCGTAATTTGCTGAGGTAGTCGGTGCTTTCGACGGTTACCGCTTTTTGGGTCAAGTCACTTTTCAATCGAGCGGAGATCTCTTCAAATTTGGGTGCTGGGTGGTCGGTTTTTTGCGAGAGATAAAAAATGCGGGAGACCGTTTTTTTATCGACGCGGCTAGTTTGGGTAGAGGGTTTGCTGTATTGGCCCGGAGTGAGAGCTGCTAAGGCGGTGCGGTGGGCTTCTGAGAGTTCTGTGTCAGAGGCTTTATATTCGGTCGAAAGCTGAATGGAGCAGGGGGCGTATTGCGTTTCCAATTCTTTCAGTTGCGCTGCCACCGATTCGGGGCTTTGCCCTCCGTCGGAGAGGAGTTTATAGGTGGCATCGGCCAATTTTTGTAAAACATCGTTCTGATCGGCTCGAAGGGAGATCACCCGATAGGTCCACTCTTGATAGGGAGGATTTTCTTTGAGATACATCCGGTAGGCTTGCTTGATCTCTTGAGGCGTCACTTTCTGAATCGCTTTGGAATGGATGAAAAACCAGACCATCCGTTGAACGAGCATTTCGTTTTTCAACATTTTCCACGTTTCATCGTAGGAAAGGCCGATCCGATCGAGCGTTTGCATCACGTTGGGCCCAAATCGATTTTCCATCTCTTCGCGCACTTCGCCATCGGTTAATTTAATTTCCCGTTCAGCCGCATCGGCGAGCATCAGTTCATTGTCGATCATTTCCATGAGAACCTGGCGCCAGCTTCCTTGGTAGAATTGGAAACGGGCCTCGGTGGAATCGGCGAGTTGCGGATAAGACTGATGGAAAGCGTAGTCGAGCTTTTTCTTGACATCGACAACAGAAATCGTCGTGTCGTTGACATGGGTCAGAATCGAATTTTGCACGCCAATCTTGTGGTCCCCTTCAAGCGGGGGCATAGACAAGGGGGCGCTGAAGAGGCTAAGGGCGGTAAAAAGGGATCCAAATGTCAAATATTTCATGTTGCTCGATAGTTTATCAATTCTCTAATTTTCTGAATACCGCTGCATAAAAACCATCCATTCCTCCCTCCGTAGGGAAGATAGAAAGGGGCTCTTCATCCAACACAAGACCATGCTCTTTTTGAAAAAAGGCGGCCTGTTTTCCATTTTCTTCGGGGAAAATGCTACAGGTAGCATAAACGATCTTTCCACCAGGTCTCACATAGCGGAGCGCTTCGGCAAAAATGTCCCGCTGCTCTTGGGTGAGCCTCTCTAATAAAGGAGCGTCGATTTTCCATTTCATTTCTGGGTTGCGGCGAAAAGTACCGCTGCCGCTGCAGGGGACATCGGCTAAAACCCAATGCATTTTGCCTCGGAGCTGCGGAAGTTTGGGATGCTCTGGTAGGAGAAACTGGGCGTTTTGGACGCCCGCTCTTTTCAGCCTTTGTCTCGCTTGCAAAAGGGCCGAGGGGCGAACATCGTGGAGATAGATCTGCCCTTTTCCTCCCATAGCGGGTGCGAACGCGAGCGTTTTGCCGCCGGAGCCGCTGCAATAGTCGAGAACATGCTCTCCCGGCTTCACCTGAATTTTCGCGGCGACGAGTTGGCTCCCTTCGTCTTGTACTTCAAAAAAGCCCTCTTTAAATTCGGGGAGGGCGAAGAGGGGTTCCCGTTTAGACAGGGTAATTCCGTGAGAAGAGTGGCGTGAAGGGCTCGCGTCAAAAATTCCCTTCCATTTTTCTAAGAGCTCTTCTCGACTAATTTTTAGGGTATTGGCCCGGATAGAGATGGGAGCTGGAGTTAAAGAGGCCAAGCAGAGCTGGCGCGCTTTTTGCTCTCCATACGAGAGGCACAATTTGTCGAAGAGGAAAGGGGTTGACCCGAGACGGCACGGTTCAGGAATGGAAGGGTCTGTCCCTACCCTTGCCCAATCGATCCGATAAAAAGTCGTTAACCGCTCTGTAAGGGAGGCCCCTTCGCGGCAAACATGGTCGAGCAGCGATTTCCAGCGTGCGATCGAAAAGAGGGTCTCCCCGATTTTGCGCCGGTCATGGGCGCCAATACTTTTATTTGCACGTAGATACGCGCTTAGGGCATAGTCAAGCGGCTCGTCCGGAGAGTGGCGCGCTAAAAAAGTGATTATGTGGTGGTCGCAAAAAGGGAGTTTCATAGTGGCAATCAGTTTAATTGATTTATTCGAGGAAATCTAGAAAAATATCGCGCGATTAGCGATTCTGGAAAGAAAGGGGTTTTTATGAAGGTTCTTCAATTATGTTCAGTCGTGGTAGCAAGATTTATTTTGAGTTCTATTTTTTTGGCGTCGGGGTTAAGTAAAATTTTCCATTGGCAGGAGACCGAGTATTCGCTCTTAGCCACGCTCAGTGATTGGCAAAACTACACAAGTTTTTCTGAGAACTTATCCCAATTTTTCGGCTCACTAACCCCTTGGACAGGACTTCTCCTTCTCCTCGGGACTTTATTGGAGCTTGTGGGCGGGCTTTTAGTCCTTCTCGGGATCCGAGAAAAACTGGGGGCTTCGCTGCTCCTC
>PLXF01000018.1 GCA_003151315.1 Parachlamydiales bacterium | reverse complement strand
TTGGATGGGAGCTGATGCGGTGGAAGAGGGGGTCCGAATTTTAGCCAACAGCGGCATCCCTACCTTTGCCTATCCCGATCAGGCGTGTAAGACCTTCGCCGCGATGTGGCGCTATAGCTATAATCTTAAAGGGATCTACGAAGTGCCCCATTTGCAGAAGAAACCCCTCTTAGTGCAACAAGGCGCTGTGGAAAAAATCTTCCAGACAGCCCGAGATGAAAATCGGGAGCTTCTCGATGAGTATGAATCGAAAAAAGTGCTTGAGGCATATGGTATTCCCACGGTGCCAACCGAAATTGCCTATAACGAATCGGAGGCGGTCGCTTGGGCCGAAAAGTGGGGCTTTCCCATTGTGTTAAAGCTCTATTCCCGAACGATCACCCACAAAACCGATGTGGGCGNNATTCGGAAACCATCACCCACAAAACCGATGTGGGCGGCGTGAAACTCAACTTAACTACCAAAGAGGGCGTTCTTAAAGCCTATCGAGATATTGAGGCCTCTGTCAAAAAATTAGCCGGAGAAGGGGCGTTTGAAGGGGTAACGGTCCAACCGATGATTAAGCTCGATGGGTACGAACTGATTTTAGGGAGCACAATCGATGAGCAATTTGGTCCTGTTCTTCTCTTTGGCTCGGGAGGGCAACTCGTCGAGGTCTATAAAGATCGCGCTCTTGCTTTACCTCCACTGACAACAACACTCGCGCGCCGGATGATGGAGCAGACGAAAATTTATGAGGCGCTGCATGGCGTCCGAGGACGAAAGGGGATCGACTTAGCGAAGTTGGAAGAGATTTTGGTGCAGTTTAGCACTTTAGTTGTACAAGAGGCGGAAATTAAAGAGTGCGATATCAACCCGCTCTTAGTCTCGCCCGACCGGATAGTCGCTCTCGATGCCCGCATTATCCTCCATAACAAAGATCTGCAAGAGCTTCCTAGGCCTGCGATCCGCCCTTATCCATCCCAATATGTGGAGTCGATCCATCTTAAAGATTCGACGCCGGTTCTCTTGCGCCCTATTAAGCCTGAAGATGAGCCCCTCGTTGTCCGTTTTCATCGCGATTTGACTCAGGAAACGGTGCGGCAACGGTATCTCAAAACGGTCCATTACGAAGAGCGGATTGCTCATGAGCGGTTAGTTCGGATCTGCTTTAACGATTATGATCGGGAAATTGCGATTGTGGCGGAGCATAAAATGGGCTCGGGAGAGCAGGAGATTATCGGCGTGGTTCGCATGACGAAAACCACCGGCACAAAAACGGGCGTTTTTGCCCTGATTGTCCATGATAAGTGGCAAAATAGGGGAGTGGGGAGCCGCCTGATGAAAAAAATTCTCGAAGTGGCCCATGAGGAAAAGCTGAGCGAAATTTCAGCTCAGATGCTGCCTGAAAATTTCCAAATGGAAAAGCTCTGTAAACACTTCGGATTCCAAGTAACGCCTCGGGGGAAATATCTACACGCGTCGAAGAGCCTTCCCGGTTGATGATAAATTAATTTTGCTCAAATAGGTTCTTACATATTTTGTCGAAATAATTCGGAGTAACGCATTTATAGGCTACTTTATCCCACATAAAAGGGCCAACTTTTGACAATTGCTCATTTGTGACTGATAGCTTCATTGTAGAGCAAGCCCCCTGAACCCATGTAGGAGCAGACAGAAAGGGGGTAGGCTGTGTTTGAGTTAATACAATTTTAATATTTGTCACCCCGTTTTTCTCCATGTAGTCAGTTATTAATAATTCGAAGGTCTCCCAGGTCTCGGATTGAGAAGGCATACCTGAGCGTATCTCCAAAAGTTCAACAAGAGGTTCTACATTCGTCGCTTTAATCCGAATTTGCACCTTGGAAATGGTTGAAGCGCTTTTCATAGACGTTGAAAGAATTTTTGCCTTGATTGATTCGATCATTGAAGAAACAAAAAGGGAAACAGGTGTACTCACTTGTGAATGATCAGAAGACTTAGAGCATCTTAAGAGTACAGCAGCCAAGAGGGAAACTAATGAAACCGCACCCAGGCTGACTCCAATAGCGATTGCAGTCATTGGAGTGGCGGCAAAAAAGATTCCCATTCCAATAGCCGCAGCGGCAAAAAGGACTGTTAATACAGTTAAGATTATGAGAGCCGCTCGTCGTGTTTTTTCATTCGTGCAAGTTATTGCACAGCATGACGTTTTGGGATTCAGGTGTGACGAGGTCTTGTCGACAGAATTAGGTATTACTAAACTTAAACTCATAATTCATCCTTTATTTGTTAATGGATAATTATACCGTCAAACCTTGATATAAACCAACGGAATATACAAGGAATGACCCCATAGCACTGCAATTATTGTAACATAACTGTAACTATTCAGATACCCCTAGATTAAACGGAAGTTATTGAACCACAGAGATCACAGAGGACACAGAGAGAAGTCTGAAAGGCGTTAAAAACGAAGGGATTGATCATTTTTAGCCTTGTTCGAGCCCTCTGTGGTTTAATAACTTAAGTTAATTACCCATACCCGAATAGTTGCATTATTTATTTAATTGATTTTTTTTGTTTTGTATTTTATAATATACATTAAATTTAACAATGTTGGTTAGTTATGTCAGTTAAAATGTTTAATATATACGATAGCATTCCCATCCCGCTGAATAATTCCTGGAAGATAGCCGCCCTCACACCCGAGGAAGCGGAGATGGACCACCAATGTCCTAAAACAGGCCATATGTTTCGAGTAATCGCAAACAGAGAACATACGTTTTCTTGCGGGGAAAGGCTGGGTAGAGGACTTTTGGGGTTAGTTATAGTTATTGCTACATTAGTCGTTGGGTGGTTGATTTTTCCCTGTTCTCGAGAATATGTGAAACGTTGTTTTCGAAAAATTGAGATAATGAAGCTGGTAGTATATAACTGGGACCAAACGCAATCTTTCTGTACTGTTGAGGCCCTTAAAAAACTGCACCCTACTGCTCTAAAAAATTTCTCTTATCTTTCTGTGCCAGAAATTGTCGAAGCCCTCCCGCGGCTTCCTCGTTCAGAATTACAGAAATTATTTTTTATAAGCGACAATCAATTAAAGGAGATAAATTTCGCTAGTTTAGATAAAGCATATATAGACTCTATCTTTATGATTAACAATCAATCAATTGTAGAAACTAGACGCCGACTTCAAGTTCTTTCGCCAAAAAAGCTTGCAGAGGTTAACCCGAAACTTTCACCCTTTTTACAATCTTTAACTAGCGATATATGGAAAAATGTAAGTGATGAGAATCTCGCTAACCTCTTTTATATATCGAATTTGGAGATCTCTCCTCACCGAGTAAATTTCCATTTCGATGATAGGGAAGTTTACGATCGAAAGAAGGCTTATGACAAGCTCACACCTGAACAACAAGAATTAATCAAACCCCACTTTTCTGAGAAAACTCTTAAGGCTCTTAATCTGCAATAGCCTGCTCTAACGTGGGCTGGAATGTTTGCAGCGAGGCGTATTTTACCAGAGCTTTGTAACAGTATTACAAAAGCGGTATAAAGCGCCTTCTTGAGAGATTCAAGTTTGCAACTAATTGCAAACGAAATTATCGAATTTTTTCAGAAATTGCACCCAAACTAATTATTTATTTAATTGATTTTTTTTGTTTTATGTTTTATAACATACATTAAATTTAACAATGTTGGTTAGTTATGTCAGTTAAAATGTTTAATATATACGATAACATTCCCATCCCGCTGAATAATTCCTGGAATGTAGCCACCCTCACAACCGAGGAAGCGGAGATGGACCACCAATGTCCTAAAACAGGTCATGAGTTTCGAGTAATCGCAAACAGAGAACATACGTTTTCTTGTGGAGAAAGGCTGGGTAGAGGACTCTTGGGGTTAGTTATAGTTATTGCTACATTAGTCGTTGGGTGGTTGATTTTTCCCTGTTCTCGAGAATATGTGAAACGTTGTTTTATAAAAACTGAGATAATGAAGTTGGTAGTATATAAATACCAAATACAATGTTTCTTTACTGGTACTGTTCTAAAAAATTTCTCTTATCTTTCTGCGCCAGAAATTGTCGAAGCCCTCCCGCGGCTTCCTCGTTCAGAGCTGCCGAAACTCGCTTTTATAAGCGACAATCAATTAGCTGAAATAGATTTTACTAAATTAACTGAAAAAAATATAGAATATATATTTAAAATTGATCATCTATCAATTATAGAAACTAGACGCCGAATTCAATTTCTTTCGCCAAAAAAGCTTGCAACACCAAAATTTTCACCGTTTTTACGATCTTTAGCTGGTAGGACATGGAAAAATGTAAGTTATACAGAGCTCGCCGATCTCTTTTATGAGCCCACTCCTCAGGAGATACGTCTCAACAATATTGACCGTAAGAAAATTGGTGAGCAAACGATCGTCTATGGCCAGCTTACACCTGAACAAAAAGAATTAATCAAACCTCACTTTTCTGAGAAAATACTTAAAGCTCTTAATCTGCCGAGCAATAAGAAAGTGCCCTAAAGCTCTTAATCTGCAATAGCCTGCTCTAACGTGGGCTGGAATGTTTGCAGCGAGGCGTATTTTACCAGAGCTTTGTAACAGTACTCCAAAATATGCTCGGGCATGAGGTGGGTTAGTGCAAACTCTCTAGCCCTCTGAGCAATTTCTTTCGCTTTTTCGTCGTTAGCCCTTGCCCATTCGATTTTTTTCAGGAGATCGGACATGTCGGCGCGGACTGGAATGTAGTGCTTCCAGGGAATCAGCTCGTCGAAAAAGTAGAGGATATCGGCCGTCTCTTGTTTAAAGGGGACAGATCCTGAAAGGAGTTTCCAATGGGTACCCGGAAATGTGCAGGTAACCCCATCGATTAAGAGTTGGTATTTATACTGCAGTTGGTCGGTCGGAGAGATAAAACTAGGTCTTCNNAAAGTGTTTCCCATCGAAAGGGGAGCCCCTCCAAATCAATCTGTCTATCTTCTCTTCCCAAGACCAGCGGTTTTGGTTTTCATTCACCACTTCGATCAATTTGTTCCAACCGTTATGGGGGTCTGTAGGATCGTAGAGCCAATCGGAAAAGAGGATCACACGATCCAGAGAGCGGTGCTTGGCGGAAACAAAAATAGGGGCTAACGCTTCCCGAAATTGACGCCGTTTGAAAAACGACTTTTTTAATCGATCTTCATAGTAATAAATGAAATCGA
>PLXF01000038.1 GCA_003151315.1 Parachlamydiales bacterium | reverse complement strand
GGGCTCTAAGCGCCAACATTATTGTATGGCACTTCCCTCTATTTCTCACAAGTCTAACCGCGTCCTTCGGATTATTCTCGCAGCCCTACTGCTAGTGATTTTTCGGATCTGGCACCTCTGTGCCATCCAAAGAGAGGATAAATTGATCGAAGCGCAAAAGCCGCAGAGTAGAACCCATCTCTTGCGAGCCAACCGAGGTACGATCTGCGACAGATTTCATATCCCTATAGCTATCAATCGGATATGCTACAACGCAGTTGTATACTATAACCACATCGCCGAAATCCCCGTCTCCACCTGGACCTCTGATGGGACAGGCGAAAGGGCCAAAACCTTTCCCCGAAAAACATATATCCAAAATTTAGCCTCTCTTTTGGCCAAAGAATTGGGGCTCGACCTTCTGCGCGTAGAAGATGAAATCCACGCAAAGGCCTCCCTCTTTCCCCACGTCCCCTACATTGTAAAAGCCGATTTGACAGAAGAAGAGCACTACCGCCTCTGCCAACTAGAGAGATTATGGCCAGGTCTCCATTCAGAAATCGCCTCGGAGCGGTTTTATCCATTGGGCAAAACAGCCGCAAGCCTCGTCGGAACGGTCGGCTCGATTAATTCCCGCGAATATGGGGCGATCGCCCAAGAAATGAGTACTTTAAAAGACGCGATTGCCTCATTTGAAGAGGGGCAGTGGGAATCGCTGCCACTCGGATTAAATAGCATTGATGAGGTGTATCAGCGACTAGAAGATCTTAAAGAAAAAGCTTACACCTTTAACGACCGAATCGGCAAGTCGGGAGCTGAAGCGCAATATGAAAGGCAGTTGCGGGGCTATTTCGGGAAAGAACGGGTGCAAATCGATCAAAAAGGGCGTTTTGTTCGGCACCTCCCCGGAAGCCGCCCTGCCGCCTCGGGGCGCCGCGTAGTCCTGTCTATCTCGGCCGAGCTCCAACAATTAGCAGAAAGTCTCCTCGCTCAAGATGAAAAAACAAGGGATAATAGAAGTCTTGGACTCGATCCGATCCTCAAGGTCCGAAAACCGCTTAAACAACCCTGGATTAAAGGGAGCGCCATTGTCGCCATGCATCCGCAAACGGGAGAAATTGTCGCGATGGCAAGCTATCCCCGCTTCGATCCAAACGACTTCATCCCCTCGGGCCCCAATAAAGTGCAAAAGAAAAAGCAGGTCAACCGCTGGCTGGAGAACGAAACCTTTATCGGATCCGTCTGGGACGGAAAAGAGCGCCTTTGCCGCGAGCGGTTTAACCGCACCTTCCAGGAAGAGACCCTCTCCCTTACATGGGAATCCTACCTCGACACGATTCTCCCCGCAGAAGGGCCTCTTAGAGCGTTCTTTAGCCATTTTGACGATGTAAAGGCGGCGATTACCCTACAAGAAGACTTTGAGGCCCTTCTCTACTACACCCATGCATCTGACCCCCTAGCTCTTCTCGACTCTTTATTTTCTGCCGCCAAATTACCTCAATTAGAGTCGATCCGTTCCCACGGCTCTGAAGCGCTCTCTTCGCTCAAACGACTCGAACTCACTCTCGGATCGATCCCCTCGAATGCCGATAAGTTATTCGCTATCGATCTATGCCGAATCGCTGTGTATAACGCCGCATTTAGCGATGAATTGATCCGATCGATGCCCCCCTTAAAACTCTCGGCCTATCGAGCGTTTTCCCAAGTTGTGCAACACGGCGAAACAGAGGCTCGAGAAGCGGCGCAAAAAGCGTTCCGCAATGGATCCTTTCAGATCTGGAGAACCGAGAACCAAAAATCATTTTTAGCCGAAAAACGGAAAAAAGAAAAAGAGGCTAAAACCTACGCGCGCNNGACGGAAAACCGGCTCGCAGCCATTGCAGAGCGCCTTCTTTACAATCCCGCCTCCCCCGAATTTGTGGAGCCCTATCTAAAAGAGGCGCTAACCAAATTACAAGAATTTACCCGCTCCCTTAAACCTGACCTCCAGCTCGAATGGCTCCGCACCTTCCGGAGCTTTAAAGAGCTCGATCGCCCTTTATTAGGCACCTATAAAAAGTTGCGAAAATCCCAACTCGAAAAAGATCTGGCCGCCGCCTTTTATCCGATCGGGGGCTTTGGCTTTAGCCGCGCCTTCTCTTTCCAAGCCGCCGCTTCTCCCGGATCTTTGTTTAAATTGATCCCCGCTTATACCGCCTTGCAACAAAATATCGCCCCCTTCACCATGATCGATGAGCAGCGATACGACCCAAACACTAAAGCGGCTAATCGACAATTGGTCGGATTTGCTCTCAACGGAACCCCCTATCCAAGACATTACAAAGGGGGGCGCCTTCCCCGCACCCACATCCCCAACGTGGGCAAGATCGATTTACTCGGAGCCATTGAACAGTCCAGCAATCCCTATTTTGCTATCTTAGCGGGCGATTTTTTCTCCGATCCTAACGATCTAGCCAAGACAGCTCAACTATTTGGATACGGAGAAAAAACGGGAATTGATCTACCTAATGAGGCCTCAGGAAGCCTTCCCACCGATTTGCAAACAAATCGGACAGGCCTCTATTCGGCAGCTATTGGACAACACACGACGCTCGCGACACCCATCCAAGCCGCCGTAATGCTCTGTGCCATAGCCAATGGCGGGCGCCTCATCGAACCTAAAATCGTGAAAGAGACAATAGGCCCAGCTCCCGATCGATCGAGCCTTGAGCTCTTTAATGCCAGCGATTATTTAGCCGCAAAAGAACTCAAAGCGCTGGGGATCCATTTCCCCCTATTTACAGGCGCTCAAGTGAGAAGTGCAAAAGATGAAGTGAGAGAAACTGAAACGCAAATTAAACGTCTAATTCCCCTACCCGCTGCAACGAGACAACAACTTCTTGAGGGGATGAATCGAGCTGTTTGGGGAGCTAAAGGGAGCGCAAGGGCTAGTGCGATCAAAAATCTACTCACAAATCCTCTCTGGATGCGCGATTATTTAGCCCTGCAGCACCAGATGTTAGGAAAAACAAGCACAGCCGAGGTCCTGTTTAATCCCTATATCAACCCCTCTACGGAAGCGAATATGTATAAACATATCGGCTTTGGAGCGATCTCTTTTCCCGAAAAGAATCGTTGGATCAACCCGGAGCTAGTTGTGGTCGTATTTTTGCGCTTTGGAGATGGAGGAAAGGAAGCGGCGCCCATGGCCGCGTTAATCATTCAGAAATGGAGAGAACTTATTTCTAAGCAGTCAGCTCATTCCCAAGAACCATAGTCGGATCCTGAATCGGGGTAGGAACGGCAATGGGCAATTCTATTCCCATTAAAAAGCAATTAATTCGATCCATGGCGTTTCCACAATAGGGAAGAGGTACATTATGATAAGATCCTCCTTCTTCCATTGCCTTTTTATGCTGCGGAACAACCTGTAATTCTAGTTTTTCCGAATCTTCAACCTGGAGATGAAGCATTGCTTTCTTACGTATCAACGTATCTTTAGAATGAAAAACAATTAATTTTTTGCCAGAGATTTTTTTATAAGCAGATAAAGCATCAATACCATAGCCATGAGAACGAATTGCCCATGAGATCAAACTCCCTAAGCAAGAGCCAATCATGGATTTGATAACTAGATCCAAAGAAGAAAAGGAGCATACATTTACAAGCCGCCCTGTTAATTCCTTATCTAGCGCCTTTGTTTGCAAAGCGATCGCTCCGCCCAACGATCTACCGTAGAAATGGATGTTTTCAGGCGTTGTTTGCAAATACTTTCGAACCCACTGAACCACAGAAGAACCATCAACAACGAGATCTTTAGACGCGGCAAAAGTTCCCGTAGAACCTGGAACTCCTCGATAATTGAAGAATACAAAATTACAGTTAGTAAAAACTGACCCTGAAATAAACCGCGGTAGAGCATCTCCTTCGCTAAATCCCGCATTCGGATGAAAATAGACTACCGTAGGAATTGTTACATCCTCTACAACGACCCCTTGCCGCTTTTGGATCAGCTTCACCTGTAGCTCTGCGCCATCAGGAGTTTTAACGGTATGGGGTTCCATTGTAACCTTAGGCGTCTTTATCCCTAAAGATGGCATTGCATAAATCACGTCCATGCATTTCCAGAACGTGTTAAAATGCAATTGTTTCTCTTCATCCTCTTCCCGACATGTGCACCAAGTCCCAACAAGGATAATTTTATTCGCAATAAACGCTACCCCATAACCCAGTAAACGGACCAAGCCAATGGGGGGGATTAATATAGACAGAATAAGCCAGGCGATTTTTTTGATTTTCTGGTTTAAGGTCGAATCAGGGGTTTGTAAATGGCGATTTGTATCATCCCATTGCGCTTGAAAAACCTCATTCTGAATAACCATAAACGCCTGTAAATTAAGTCGTATTGATTATAACAAAACTCCACATTTAATGAGATAAAACATTTATGTATTAATAATTTTTTTAACTATTCAGATACCTCTAGATTAGACCTCTTTCGAAACTTAACGGTGACGAAAATTTAACGCAAAGGCGCCAAGTCGCTAAGACGCAAAGAAATACAATTACATTCAACCATGGCAAAGAAAGAATCATCAATAATTTATAAAAATTTTTGCGTCTCCGCGACTTGGCGTCTTTGCGTTAAATTTTCGTAACCACTAAGTTTCGAAAGAAGTCTAATCTAGGGGTGTCTGAATAGTTACTAAATTTTTTAAATCTTCGCCGGTATTCCTAATGAGAGGACTTTCTCAAAATAGGCAACGGTCGCTAAAAGCCCCTCATGTAAAGCCACTTTAGGCTCCCAACCGAGCCATTCTTTGGCTCGAGAGATGTTGGGGCGGCGCTGTTTGGGATCATCGGAGGGAAGAGGCAAAAACTCAATTTTGGAACTCGATCCGGTCAATTGGAGCACCTGCCGGGCCAAATCGCCCACGGTAAATTCCTGGGGATTGCCGATATTCACAGGCCCTAAGATCGTAGACGGGGCATCCATTAGACGGCAAATCACCTCGATTAGATCGTCAACATAACAAAAAGAGCGGGTTTGGGAACCATCCCCATAAATGGTGATCGGATCCCCTTTCAAGGCCTGTACAATGAAATTAGAGACAACGCGTCCATCGTTTGGATGCATCCGGGGGCCGTACGTGTTGAAAATACGCCCCACCTTGATCGGCACACCGTGCATACGGTGATAATCAAAAAACAGAGTTTCAGCGCATCGTTTCCCCTCGTCGTAACAAGAGCGGAGCCCAACCGGGTTGACATTACCCCAGTACTCTTCCGTTTGCGGGTGCATGTGAGGATCGCCATACACTTCGCTCGTTGATGCCTGGAATATCTTCGCCTTCACCCGTTTAGCTAGACCCAATAGATTTAAAGCCCCCAAAACACTTGTTTTGATCGTCTGAATCGGATCGGCTTGATAATAAAGTGGCGAAGCGGGGCAAGCAAAATTATAAATCTCATCTACTTCAACATGTAGCGGCAAGCAAATATCGTGGCGCTGCACCTCAAACCGGGGATTTGCCAGAAGATGGAGGACGTTGTCTTTAGAACCGGTATAAAAATTATCGATACAAAGGACATTATGCCCTTCATTCAAGAGTTTTTCGCACAAATGGGAGCCTAAAAATCCAGCTCCTCCTGTCACTAAAATGCGCTTATGTTTCAAGTCTCTCATGGAATCCCAGAGGCGACAAAGGTTAATCGACAATGCCCCTCATGGTAAGCCCAAGCGGCGAACGGTGTCAACAAATCAATTGGTTCATCTCGTATAGTGACAACTACTTTATCACAAAATCCGAGAGCCGCTTTCGCTGTAGCCGTTTGCAAGGATGAGCGGAAATAGAGGATGATCAGGTCATATTCACTACGCAGAGCCCCCATTTTTTCTGCAAAAAGGGGCGAGCGGAGTAGCTCCAATCCAAAGGGAGAGCACCCTCCTGCAGACACATAAGTAAATCCTTTTCCCTGCCTAAAGGGAAAATCGGCTACCTCCCCTTGCAATACCTGGAGTAAACCTGGCCGATCTTCCTCCCGATAATTTTCAGCAAAGTCGCAACGCAATAGACAAACTGTGCGTCCAGCTCGCGCCACCACCTCTGCTAAAGCAAACGAATAATCGGGCCCTTTCCCCACCACGACTCCCAATAACTTCGCCTGAGGGGAAGCCTCCGCAAAAAGGGAAATCTCCCGTAGGGCCTCTAAATCGGTTCCAGAGATCGATTCCACTNNCTCCGCTAAAAGGGAATTTCAATGTTTTTAACTTTTCGCTATCCATCGGAAATCCCCGTTGAATCGCGCGCAAAAGATCTCTAAAAAAAAGGCCAAATCCGGCCAAAAAAGCCCCAAAAAACACATGTAAAAAGAGGCGAGGAGAAGTGGGGGAATAGGGGGCAATGGCAAAATCGAGCGGTTTCGATTCGATCCTATGCATTTGGTGTCCGATTGTCTTCGATTCCACTAAACCTACAACCGCTTGCATCATCTGGTTGCTCATCTTTGACTTGAGTTGTAACAGGTTATCCATATGCCATTTTTGGGGCAGTTCCACCAAGTGGGTACGGATCTCCCCCATTTTTTCCTCTAATAATTTCTTCTCTTGGAGAAGATCTGCGGAGCGATGGATGATGGCCCCTTCGATTTGCTCTTGAATAACCGAAATTTGCCGATTGATGCAATCGAGACTGACTTGTTGCAAACTCCCAATTTTCTCTCGAATTAGTACCGAATTCGTTTTTTCCATTTGGTAGAGCTGGTCGAGATGGCCCCCTAATAAATTGCGCTTGAGATCGAGATCCTCTCGCCACCTTTCCCCCTCTTTCGACGTGCGGTTCTTCTGATCTTTCAATTGGAAACTAATCTGGGAGGCTTGCGCGATTAAATTTTGTCCAATCGGATCTTTTAATACCCCACTCAAAGAGCTCACTTCAAAAGAGGGCTCCAGCATCTGCCCACGCAAGGTGTCGATATGCCGAATAGTCGCCTCACACTCATCGAGACGACGGTTGTAATCGATAAAAAGGCGCCGAGACGTTTTGAGATCGATCCCTTCAAACTCTGGAGGGATGGACCCTTTGTGCAAAAAGCGCCCTTGTAAAATTTTCTCCCGAATCGATAAAAGGCGAGCCGAATTGGTCAAATACTCCACCATATCGCCCCTCTCTTTAAGGGCAGCTTCGCTCTCTTGAATCCGTTTTGCCCAAGCGGCAATCATCGGATCGGGAGCAAACGTGATATCGAGGAAAGAGCTCGTTATAGAAGAAGGGGAACGCACCTTCTCTAAGAAACTCTCCATCTTCTCCTTTTTTTCCCGAACCTGATCGAGTTCCCAATGGGGAGTTTCAATCGCATTATTCCCCAGTGATTGGGATAAAGAAATTTCTAAAAGATCCCGTTCTTGTTCTAGCGATTGAATATTTAAAAATAGGGTTTTAAGAGAATGGGCAAAAGGGCTCTCATCTCGCAACGGAGCGCCCTCTTTAAGACGCTGCAGCTCCAAATCGATTCCTAATGATTTTTCCACCATTTTTAAGTAAGGATTTAAATAAACTTTAAGCTCCTGCTCTAAGTTCATAAACCCTTTTTCTCCTAAAGAACGGCTTAAGTAGGTCGCATGTTCTTTTAAAGCGCCATCGAGCTGCTCAAAAAGCTCATGTTGCCGCTTCGACAAATAGGTGAGCTGCATATCGGCAAACTGCTGATATTGCACTTCTAAATATTGTTGAAACTGCACCATCAATCCATTGACAATTTCCACACCCTTTTTCCGATCCCGAATGGGAAAGGTCAATTGATAAATGGAGGGGGTCGATTTGGCTGCAACAATTTGTAAATGGGAACGGATCCAATCGGCCCGATTGGTCCAAGGCTCAATGCGCAAAGGATACACCTTTCGCAAAGCAAGGGTTTGGGGCACGCCCGTTAGTGTAAAAGAGATGTTTTTGTATTGAACAGCCTCTCCGACTGCCCCACTAAAAACCACCTGCTTTCCATCTCTCACTTCAAAATGGGTTTTATCGATGAAATAAAGTCCCAATGAAAAAGGGATTTCCCCCTCGTACCGCACTTGCTTAAAGGCAAATGTATCCATATCGGACAAAGGGCTGCCCCATTCAGCTTGAAGAGTCTCCCAAAATCGCCGCGTTAATTTCTGAGGAAATGAAGCTTGTGTAACCACAGCCTGGAGCCCAATATTTTCAATGAGAGGGCGAAGCACCGCATTAGATCGCATATAGGAGCTGATCTCAGACGAATCTTTACTCGACGAAACGGTGAATAAATTTTTCAACAAATCTTCGTTGCTATCTCGGTCTTTGCTCTCCTTGAATGAGGCCTCGATTTTATATTTTGGCCCCCGCGCAAAAATGACAAGGCCCGCCAGAAGTCCGCCCACAATAGCGATCTGAAAAAGGGCCTTACTCTTTTTCTTGTAAAGCTGCTTTACATCATTGAAATGGAAGACTCTGAGCTGCACATCATCTGTCATGGGAAAAACCATCCACCATATTGCTTGCTTACAAAATCGATCGTGGTGAAGCTCGGCAGAAGTTGCGAGACAAATCGGTTCCACTCGGTGATCGGTTTAGAGGCGACATACACAATATCCCCCGGCATCAAAAGAAGGCTATCATTAGGTAAGTGGATTACATGCTCCCAGCTCAACGTGTAAATTTTGGGCCGTGTGATATTTCCGCGGATCACCTGGATATACGATTTATCTCCTGTATAAGGGATCCCTCCCGCTTCAGCCAGCGCATGTCGCAGCGACATAAATCCATGCGGCAAATTCAAAGAGCGCTCCCGCGCCACCTCTCCCATCACCATTAAACTCGCGGCCGAAGGTTCTGCGATATAAATTTTATCGCCGCCTCGCATCACGATATTTTGGCTCATATCGCCCTCTTTCAGCAGCTTGTAAAGATCAACCGAAACTAAGACCCCCTCTCTCACCATGTAGCTTTTAAAGAGGTTTGCCTCAGGGGGAACGCGCGCTTTAGATAAGACATCAAACAAACGGATCTTCCCATCGACAGGAACGCTAGAAATGGCCACCATTCCCGCCAACTCCACTTTCCGTAAAATCCTCTCTTTATAGGTGACGAACACCTCTAAATCTTTGATCTGTTCCAAATAGCAATGTTGAATCTGCTGACGCGCCTCTTCCAATGTAAGTCCCGCCACGCAAATGGGAGACAGATCGGGCAGATAGATCTTCCCCTCCACAACGCGATACCCAACAGCCGCTCCAATCCGCGCCACCGCCTCTACGATATCCTCCCTTTTCGGGTGATAAAGGGCGATTTGGAGCACATCGTCTTCATGGATCCGATCCTGATATTCATCGAGAAGTTCATCTTCTAACTCTTCCGCGCATTTCCCCTCCAATTCCAGAATGGAGAATTTTCCTTCCCGAATTTTATACGAATCGAGAACAAATTCATCGGCGCCAAAGAGATCTTTCCCCATGTAAGGCCCACTACAACTCGCGGTTGCTACTAAAAGGGCTAAACCGAAGATGCCGCACAAAAACCTAGGCAATTGTGCTTGAAAAAACTGGGAAGGGATTAAGGTTTTCATAGGCGGAAAAAAACTCATGCAAAATAAGAATTCAGGTCATTACAATGGAACGAAAATGCTTCATTTGTATAGCACAAGTTTTTTTATAGGAACAGGTTTTTAATCGACCGATGAAACGGATACTAATCACAGGCGCTGCAGGATTTATCGGCTTTCACCTAGCCCTACATCTGCGCAAAAGGGGCGATTTCGTAGTAGGCCTCGACAATTTCAATCCCTACTACGATACCCACCTAAAAGACGATCGGGAAAAAATTCTCCTCGTCGCTGGCATCTCAGTTATACATGGGGATATCTGCGACCAGGCGCTCTTAAAAAAACTGATCGATTTCCATCAAATCACCCATTTTGTTCATCTCGCCGCCCAAGCGGGAGTGCGCCATTCCCTCCTCGCTCCCAACGATTATGTCGCCTCCAATTTGCAAGGCTTTGTATCTGTCCTAGAGGCCTGCCGATCCTTTCCTTCCCTAAAACTGATCTATGCCTCCTCCTCTTCGGTTTATGGTCTGAACAAAAAGACCCCCTTTTCAGTCGACGATCGAACTGATCAGAGCGCCAATTTGTATGGAGCGACAAAAAAAGCCAACGAGCTTATTGCTCACGCTTACCACAATCTCTACGGAATGTCGGTAACGGCGCTGCGCTTCTTTACCGTATATGGCCCTTGGGGACGTCCCGACATGGCCTACTACCGCTTCGCTCTCAAAATCTGTAAAGGAGAGCCCATCGACGTCTTCAATCACGGACAAATGAGGCGCGACTTCACCTACATCGACGACATTGTACAAGGAACCACCGCCGCCATCGATCTCGGCGCCGCGTGCGAAGTCTTCAATCTGGGAAACAATCGCCCCATCGCCCTACTCCACCTAATCCAACTCCTCGAACAGGAATTGGGGCGCAAAGCGATTCAAAATCTGATTCCGATGCAGCCCGGAGAGGTCATCGAAACCTACGCAGATATTGAAAAAAGTCAAAATCTCCTCAAATTCCAGCCCATCACCTCGATCGAAGAGGGAATAGCCCACTTCATCCGCTGGTTTTGCGCCTATCACGGGCACGAAGTCCTAACCGCTTCTCATACAAAGACCGAGGTAAGTCGTTAAACCACAGAGAGTGGTAGAGGCCGCGAAACGCGGCAAATCCTTCTTTTTAAAGCCTTTTCTGTTGCTGCATAATAATGCGCACATAAGTTGCTGACCGTGAATAAATTACAACCACAGAGCTCACAGAGAAAAAGCATAAAAATGCGCGTTTTTGCGCCTCTACCGATAATAAGCATGTTTTGTGAAAAACGGATGCAATGAACCTCTTGCATAACCACAACTCCTTGCCCCTGCCCAAAAAAATTCTTACAGAAAAATTTGATTTTTCTGTTTTTTTGGGTAGGGGCAAGGGCTAGGAATCGTGGTTATGCAAGATGTCTAATAACGACTCTTCTCTGCGTCCTCTGTGCTCTCTGTGGTTCAACAACTTACGTCTAATCCAAAAACATCTGAATAGTTGCACATTTTTCTATCATTTATTTAAACAACAGATTTAACTATAATACACACTTAATTACGGAGTGTTTGTGAGTCAATTGCCATTTTATGCTTTATTAACCGCGAATATACTAGGAGCATTTAACGATCCGTTTGAATTTCAAGGAGATTACGACCCCTCAATCGACACCTATCGCAAGGAAATATTTGAATTAGTCGTCTCTAAAGAGGCCTTAGCCAAAAATCTCTCCGCTGACGAAATCCGCTTTTATCTCCAAAATCCAGAAGCAACCGCTCAAGAAATAACTACCTACCAAAATAACCTAATCCAAGAAGCGTCGCTCCAAGAGGCGCAAAAAGGGCCCACCCTAGGTCAACTCGTGCCCGAGGCACTCCTCCAAGAACTAAAACAGAATCAATCTCTCTACGGACTTACCGACAAAGAATTGGATCAATTCGGCGCCTTCATAACAAAATTCCACGAAAAAAACGCCTTCCAGTTCTTACGAAACAGCCCTAAAGAGCTCTTAAGTTTAGATAAAACATTGCGCGACCTAGCGGCGCAACAGGGGAAAAATTTTACCCTCCCCATCTTAAGCTCTACAGAGCCTCTCACAAGTAAAAACATCGATGAATTGCAACATAACCTACTCCGCCAGCTTTTTTCTCAGAAGGCGCAAGAAGCGTCGCTACCAGAAGAAACAATGCAAAGATCCCTTTCCCAGTTAGATCCCGCCTATTTACAAACATTCCTGGGTACTTCTGCCCAAAATAGAGATCTCAACGGATTTACCTCTGCAAAAGGGCAGGTCCTATTCTACTGGTTATACCAATCACTCAACCTGTATTTAGTCGCTCAAGACGCGCAAATGGTCGACCAAGTAAATAAAGTAAAAGCCGTTTTTGCTAAAACACTCGGCGATCCGGTAGCCAGAGCTGCTTTATTTACACAAAAAGTGGAGCGCGGAAATTTCGGTGTCGTTTTCACCCAAGAGAGCGATCTCACCACACAAAAGAGCTTAGAAGAGCATTTTCTCCCCGTAACGTCTCAAAATCCCCAGGACGGAACCTTTGTTTTCCTTAAAAAAGGGGTGTGGAACGGCGATTATGAGGTGTTGAATATAGACAACTACCCTAAATTTCACTTAGGAAAGATCAACGCCGTCATAGCGACAAGCACACAAACGGGAGAACAATTTCTCCTCGCCTCTTGTCACGGCAATTCAACGCAGCCGGAAGATGGAAGATTGCAAATTTCTCTCATTAAAGAGCGATTCGAAGAAGAGGTGAAAAAACATCCAGGATTGCAACTAATGATTGGCATAGACGCCAACACGAAATCGGAACAAGAGGTCCAAGATCTAAAAGAGCTCCTCCAGAGCCTAAACCTCACGGCGACAAGCGTAGGACCCACAACAATTAAAAAACGGATGGTCACCGTTCAACATTCAAAAGTGGGCAGAGCCGCAACGGATGAAGAGGACTTCCTCATCACCTTAATGCCATCTAGCGGCGGAAAATATCAGTTCACCCATCCCACCGTGGGATTTACAGAGACCAAACCCGATTTGCGCATTTCCCTTCCGAATAGAGAAAACCCTTCCGACCATTACGCCATCGGCGCGCAAATATCCCGTTTTTAAGAATTAGTGATTTTTTGTAACTATTCAGATACGGGGCCGCCTAGCGTAAGTCATTAAACCACAGAGATCGCAGAGACCGCGAAACGCGGCAAAAAATGATAGATCTCTTCGTTTTTAGCATCTTTCAGACCTCTCTGTGTCCTCTGTGCTCTCTGTGGTTCAAGAACTTACATTTAATCTAAGGGCATCTGATTAGTTATGATTTTTTTAAAAACAGCGGGCAAAAATTCGATTAAATCGCTCGCGATCATGCCCCGAGAAGTCCTCGCTTTCGCCACCTCTTCACCGGCTAGAGCGTGCAAGAAAACACCTAAAATCGCCCCCTTCCAGCAATCTAATCCTTGTGCCAGAAGCGCCGCAATAATCCCCGTCAACACATCGCCAGAGCCGGCAGTCGCCATTCCGGGATCTCCGTGGGGAACAATGACAGGAAGGCGTTTCGGCCCAAAAACAAAGGTTGGGCCCCCTTTCAAAACAAGGATCGCTCCTGTTTCATCGCAGAGGTTCTGACACGCTTCCAACAATTTTTCCTCTTCTGGGGCCTTTTCACATCCCAAAATCCGTAAAACTTCCCCGCGATGGGGCGTTAGTACAACCTCTTTAGGCCATATGTCCTTATCCGCAGTCAACGCATCGGCATCGAGGACGCAAGGCACCTGGATTGTGGGCAAATAGCGCTTTAACCACTTCCCCACTTCCGGTTTATTCCCGAGTCCTGGCCCCACAAAAACGGCTCTCGCCCGCTTCAACTCTTGAACCCACCCTTTTTCTTCCCATTCATTGTGGATCAGCTCCAAGGGGATATTGAGCATCTCCTCTTTCGCCTCAGCCGGATAAAAAAGACGCACCATCCCCGCGCCGGCACGCAGAGCCGCAAGTCCCGACAACTTCGGCGCTCCCGAAAAGACGGCCGACCCGCCATAACCCACAACATAACCGGCCTCATATTTGTGCCGATTGCGAACAAGCTTAGGCAGCCAAGAAAAAAGGGTCTCCTCATCAGACAGTTCGGCGAAAGGCTTCGCCATTTTTAGATAGTTTTCAGGAAGACCAAAATCTTTGATGAATAGTTTGCCGACGCAATTCCATCCATTGCGAGTAAAAAAGCCTTTTTTAGCGCAGCCTAAAGTCACTGTCGCCGTCGCACGAACAGCTCCTTCAGCTCCCTCTCCCGTCGTCCCGTGCAATCCAGAAGGCAAATCGATGGACAGAATGGGCACCCTCGACTGGTTCATCTCCCCANNTGAATTTGATTCGCCTCGGGTCCGCCAACGACCCCTGTAAACCCAGTCCCTAACAACCCATCGATCACTAGGGCATACGAAGCCCAATCCACCACATCAACAATAGAGCCCTGAGCGCTTTCAAACATCTCCCGCATCTTTTGATTGAGCGAACTGCACACCTCTTTGGGATACAAAGGATAGGCCTCTACAGTAAAGCCCTCTTCTAGCAAAAAAGAGCCCGCCACATAGGCATCGCCCCCTTTGTTCCCTTTGCCCACAATCAAGATAATGGGGCTCCCCGGCGACACCATCTTTTTGGCCACATCAGCTACACCTCGACCCGCCCTTTCCATAAAGGCCTCGCCGCTGCATCCCCCAGCGATGGCCAGCCGTTCGATCCGCACCATCTCTTCGACGGTCAAAACAAAACTCATAGATGCTCCTCTTTGATCGCCCGCTGCAGCAACGCCTTCACCGCTTCGCGCGGATCAAATTCATCAAAAATTACGGCATAGGTCGCCTCGGTGATGGGCACAGGAATGCCAAATTTGCGACCCAATTCACGAGCCGAAACGCAGGTGTAGATCCCTTCGACTGCCATCCCGATTTTTTGGCGCGCCCCTTCTGGAGAAAATCCCTCAGCAATCAACCGTCCGAGTTTGTAATTGCGGCTATGGACCGACATACAGGTGACACATAGATCCCCCATTCCAGACAACCCATTGAGAGTCTCAGGGCGGCAATGCTTCACAACCGATAATTTCCGAATCTCATGCAACCCTCGTGTCATCAGAGCCGCTTTCGTATTATCCCCGCAACCGAGTCCATCAGAAATACCACACGCAATCGCGATGATATTTTTCATAGCGCCGCCAAAGCAGACGCCCCGAATATCAGAATTGGGGTAGATCCGAAAAGTGGGCGTCGTAAATAGCTCTAAAATCAATTGAGTTACTCCAGGATCGTAAGCCGAACAGACAACGGAGGTGGGGAAATTATGAGTCACCTCTTCCGCATGGCTAGGTCCTGTTAAAACGCCAACGAGAGGACTCTCTTCTACACCCATCAGCTCGCAGACAATTTCCGGCAAAAGAAGTCCCGTCCTCTGCTCAATCCCCTTAGAGGTTAAGATCACCGGACATTCGATAGGGCCAAACTCCAATACCTCTTGAAAAACGGGGCGAATACCCGCCGAAGTAACGCTTTCCACAATCGCTTCCGCGCCCCTAAGAGCCTCTGCCATATCGGTTGTAAAGCGGATCGAAGAAGGGGCGGTAAATTCCGATAACTTCGGATGGATATGGGTCCTTTCCAACTCCTCAGCCAATTCCGGATCGCGCGTCCACACCGTCACGGCATGCCCATTTTGCGCCAAAACCGAGGCCAGAGCAAATCCCCACGTTCCCGCTCCAAGGTAACAAACTTTTTTCTTCATCTTGCCAACGCCTTTTCTACTGCTTGTATTCCGTTAATACCCTCTTTTCTCTTCAAAGGAGCATAACACTCTTCCCGAGGGCTGCACAAGGCCGTTATCGAGCTTGCGGCCTCAAAAGCATCGAAAAGAAAGCGTTCCCCTTTCCAAGCCATCACCTTGCGCCCCTCCCTCCCTAGCACCTCTTTTCTCATCCAATGCAGAGGTAAATCGATCTGAGCTGCTCGTTTAATAAAGGGCAAACTCAGAGCTACAAGACCCGAATAAGCGTATAAATATTTTAATTTACAATCGCCATTAACCGTTTTTAATTCGTCCAAATCGATATCGCAATATTCTAAAACCCCTAATCGCCCCTCCCTCTCCACCAACACGCCCATGAGCTCGTCAGGAAAACACCTCTCGATAGTGCGGATCGTCACATCAACGTTTGCATTCCGATGAAAAAAGATGAGCTTCGCATCCACCGGATCGGCTAGAGCATTATCCACCGGCACGACCGTCATTAAATCGATCCCCTTCGCCTCCATCTGCGCCGCTACCCCAGCCTCCACAAACCGTCGATAGACACTTCCATTCCCATCGGGTCCCTCTAAACCAAAAGGGCGCTTCGACTCATCCAAAAGGGGAAGCATACTTTGCTGAAAAAAGATAATCTCTCGGCCAAAGGAGCCCATTTTTGTGAAGTAGTCAACCGTCTGCTGATGATTTAATGCAGAGGTCATGATCGCAATAGGGACATGCACCGGAATTTTCTTCACGATCCGTTCAAACAAAGTCTGCCCGCCAATCGCAAACAGCCCTTTAGGACCCAACATTCCGAGCCGACTCCCCTGTCCTCCCGCCAAAATGAGACATCCCACTCTCTCCACAGCTCCCCGTTTTACCGCAGAGCATCTCTGACAAGACCCGAGCGGCGTGCAAGGGCGCTTATTAGGAAAAATAGCGCCATACAGATCTTGCGCCGTCACTGTAGATAGATCCCGATCGATACCGACAAAAGGGCGATGCACCAATAGCGGATTGGGAGAAGAGACGTTTTGTTTCAATATTCCATGCTTCGGATCGCCCCATAAAGATAAAATCTGCAGAGGAAAAATAGCATCCAGATAATAGCTCATCGACAAAACTCCCGAATCGGGAACAATCAGATGGCTGCACCGGTTTTTAATCACCGACAGCATCTCAAACAAAGTCGTCTTTCCCCTTAAATCCACAATCATCGGGTGGCTAAATTGCGGCTCAGAGCCAAAGCCAAAGAGAATAACCCGAACATTTCCCTCTTTTTCAAGGAGATCAAGCAATTCGTTCCATCGAGATGTGGGCCAATTGCGCCATAGACCATATTGTGTTTCGGCTACCACCTGAGCGCCGATATAGACACAGTCGCCCGCCAACGGAAATTTTTTCCATAACAGATCGTGATCCCGGTCCCATTTCAATTTCGGTACAACCCGCCCCAATTGCCAGCGCACCCAATCGGTCGGACTCGGCCGTTCAATGATCAAATCGAACTGCTTTCGCTCTATCCCCAATCTATCTAACGTCTCGTTGACCGAATAGACCTCTCCCCGCTTCCAAAACGGAGCCACGATCGTCTGCACCCCTTCCAGCAGCGTAAAACCGTCTCGTAAATTCTCTCTCGTAAGAAAAGTGATCTCCGCGTCAGGTACAATTTCCCGGATCCTTTGCACCATTGCATAAAGCCCGAGAGCAATATCCCCTAACCCCCGGTTCCACCCCAGTAAAATCCGACGCCCCCGAGCCCTCTTCAACATCCAATCAAAAGGATTCGGCAGCATGAGGCGCGAGAGCTTTTTAAACACGGCGCTTCTCTCTAAGCAATTCAGCCGCCCTTTCGGCCACCTCTTCGACGCCGATCAGATTCATGCACCGAAAATCGATCGGGCAAACCCGCTTCATACAGGGGGAACATTTTACCTTGGTATTAATCACCGCCGCTTCTTGGCCATAAGGACCCGTGACCTGATCATCGGTCGAGCCAAATAGAGCGATCATTGGCGTTCCCAACGCTGCTCCAATGTGCATCGGCCCGCTATCATTCGTGATCAAAAGGTCACAATCTCCAATGAGACACGCCAATTGCCTAAGCGAAGTGACCCCCGCGACGTCGATCGCCCATTCCGGTAATCCCCGGCTAATTTCTTTGACCAATTTTGCCGTCGACACATCGCCAAAAAAGACCACATAGGTATCTTTTTCCAATAAAAGGCGGAGCGCCAGCGCCCGAAACCGCTCCGGTGGCCAACATTTCGCCGAGCCGTAAGCAGCTCCCGGGTTGATCCCAATCAGCCGTTTTCCCTTTCGATAGCCCCGCTGATAGAGGATCTCTCTCGACTCCGCGATCTCTTTCTCGGTCAACCGCAGCCGCGGCTTCGTTTCTGAGATCAGTATCCCAAGCGGCTCCAGCAGCCTTTTATATGTAATAACCAAATGCTCCTTCTTCTCCGGGAAAGAGAGGGCATCGGTGAGTAAAAAACTACGCAGATCGGCCGCAAATCCAATCCGCCGCTTCACCTTCCCCTGCCAAAACCACCAAGCGGAAGAGAACGAGTGGGTGAGCAAAATCCCTAAGTCATATTTACCCGCCACGATTTTATCGATGATGTTGCGCTTAAGTTGGCGGCGTAAAAAATCATTTTCCGGTTTTGTGTAGCAAAACAGCTCGTCGATCGACGCCTCTTCTTTAAGCAGTTCACAAATCGGCGTACGGCACATAGCCGTGATCGACGCCTTGGGAAATCGTTTGCGTAAATCGATGAGCACCGGGGTCGCCATCACGAGATCCCCAATCCAATTCGGCATTTTAACTAAGATATTCTGCGGGTCCATCACACACTCCAAAGATAAAAAAAGGATACCCCAACACCGCTCAACGCACAAAGCAATTTTGTGCATATACTGTGTCCAGTTAAAAGTTAGACAACCAACCCATTATAGCGCCCAGAATCTTCATCAAGCATAGCCCGCGCAAAAATAGCCCCCTCTCGGCTTCCAAAAGCCGATTCTTGAATTATGAGCGGCATACACACCAAACAGAAAAAACTCCTTACCAAACAAACGGCCTATCCGCTACCTTTGTAAATAAGACCTCATGGATAAAGAACCCACTATCATCCTCGGAATCGATCCCGGCACCCGCATCACTGGCTATGGCGTTATACGCCAAGTGGGCCACCAGATGGAACCCCTCGGCTTTGGCTGCATCCGCCCCCCGCCTAACTTGAGTCTGCCCGATCGCTACCGGATCATTTTCGATGGAATCGAACAGCTCATCGACCGCTTTAAGCCCGAAGCGATCGCCGTCGAATCTCAATTTGTGATGAAAAATGTCCAGAGCGCGCTCAAACTCGGGATGGCGAAAGGGATGGTCCTTTTGTCCGCAGCACGACACAAAATTCCGATTTTCGAGTATGCTCCTACAAAAGCGAAACAGGCCGTTGTTGGCCGAGGACAAGCGAGCAAATTGCAAGTGCAAAAGATGATTCAGACCCTTTTACGCCTCCCCAAGCTCCCAGAACCTGAAGATGCAGCCGATGCGCTCGCCCTCGCGATCTGCTGCGCCCACCATGCAAGGATGATCCCATGTACGAATCGATCAAAGGAACCCTCAAAGATAAAGATCCCCTCAAAGCGATCGTGGAAACGGCCGGTATTGCTTACCGACTCTCCATCCCCTTAAGCACCTACATCCGACTCCCCTCGCAAGAGGCCGCCGTTCATCTATACCTCTCACAGGTTGTTCGAGAAGATTCGAATACCCTCTATGCTTTCCATGTCAAAGAAGAGCGGGATCTCTTCGAAACGCTCCTCGCCATTTCAGGAATTGGCCCCAAAACGGCATTGGGCATCGTCGGCCACATGGAAATTAGCGCGTTTCAACGAGCCGTGTCCTCTTCCGATATCCGCCTATTGAGCAAACTTCCCGGTATCGGCAAAAAAACAGCCGAGCGCCTCGTGATTGAAATGAGAGATAAATTTAAAGGAGTCTCCAAAGGAAAAGGGATTCTCCCCTCTCTTCCCGGCGGCTCAATAGAATCTGACGCAGCCAATGCCCTCATCAACCTGGGCTATCATCCCCTCGAAGCGCAAAAAGCGGTGGCCACAGCCCTAGCGGAAAAAAAAGGGGAGACCGATCTC
>PLXF01000105.1 GCA_003151315.1 Parachlamydiales bacterium | reverse complement strand
ATCGGGCTAAAAAAGTTGCAAAGTCGAGATGATAGCGCCCAGAATTTTCATCAGGCGTAACCGGCGCAAAAATGGCCCCCTATTAGAAATAGGGGCTATTTTTGCGGATGAAAATTAGGGGATGCAGATGGTTTCCGAAAGCCGATTCTTGAATTACGAGCGGTATACCCCTCGTGACGATGGGAATTAGGGGATGCAGAGGGCTCCCAAAACCAATTCTTGAATCACGAACGGTATAAGCCCTTTACTGATTCTTAAACTCTTAAATTGAAGATTATTGTCGTTCTTTCTATACTCATCTGAGAGATTCAATTTACATTTTTTTTAAAGCAATTTTTGAGAAGGGCGAATGGCGTACTTAAAAGACTTCCGGCTTAGGATTCAAAATAACGATTACCCTGGTTTTCTGAAAATCTGGGAAGAATACTGCTATGGCGACCAGCCCGACGGGGAAGAAATCGTCGCGGTCTTAGAAAGTGTAAAATCTTCTGAGTTAGCGAGATCTTTCGGTTTACACGTGGAAAGAATCTTGCCCTTATGGCGTGAGCTCAAAGACCCTAAAATGTCTCACAGCGCACTAAGCTTGATTTTTGACCTTCAAACTACAAATAGCGAAGAGCTCGCCGACCTAGCGACCGAATACCTAAAAAATTACTACCCCAACGATCCTCTCGTACTCGAAAAGTTTCGCCTGATCGGCTTGCGCAACCGAGAAAAATTCCAATCGGCGATTCGCAACTACGAATTGCTAACCCACATGAAGAAGGGTAACTATGTCTACCACTCCGCTGGCTGGGGGACAGGAGAAATTATCGATACCTCTCTCGTACGAGAAGAACTCACATTAGAATTTGAATATGTTATTGGTCCGCAACAACTTAGCTTTGAAAAGGCCTTTAAAACCCTCCTCCCTTTACCTCTAGACCACTTCTACTCTCGCCGTTTTGGCAACCCCGACCAGTTAGAAAAAGAGGCGCGAGAAAATCCCGGGGAAACAATCCGCCTACTCCTCCGAGATCTAGGACCCAAGACTGCCGGCGAAATTAAAGACGAACTATGCGATTTAGTGATCCCCGTAGAGGATTGGAATCGCTGGTGGCAAACGGCCCGCGCTAAAATTAAAAAAGACACGAAAATCGAGTCCCCCAAAGATCTGAAAGAACCCTTCCTTCTGCGCCAAGAGGACGTCCCTCATGAAATCGCTCTTCATAAAGCTCTCGAAACAAAGCCAGGCGTAAATGCAACTATTCAGATGATTTACACCTTTTTGCGAGATTTTCCCGAAACATTAAAAAATCAGGAATTTAAATCTTATTTAGAGGAAAGGCTAAAAACCCTGATCAACGAAGAAACTCTTAGCGAAGGGCAAAAAATCCAGGTCCTATTTTTCCTCGAAGATCTCCACATTCCCCAGTCAGCAGCTCTCGTAGACCAAACAATTTCCCAAATGCCAACAGTAGCTGAGACAATACGGAACATGGATGTGATGGCCTTCCAAAAAAGGGTCATGCAAGAAGTGCGTAAAGTGCGAAAGGATTGGGCAGAAATATTTTTAGACCTAATTTTCAGCATAGACCAAAACCTACTTAGAGACTTTATTTTAAGCGAATTAGATGGAAAAGAGACTAAAGAGACGCTAAAGCAAAAAATAGGCACTCTCCTTTTACACCCTACCTCCTATCCAGAAGTTTTTGTTTGGTATTTCCAAAAAGTGATCGCTCCCAAATCAAAAGCACCCTTTGCCGATACCGAAGGGCGTAACGACTTTTTTGAAGGGCTCCTCATTTTGTTGGACCACCTCGAGCAAAAGGCCCAATATCGGGATTTAGGCAAAAAAATTCTCAGCATAATTACAGGCGACCGATATAAAATTGTCCGTGATATCATGCAACATTCCAGTATCGAAGAGGTCAAAGAATATCTATTACTCGCAACAAAATGCGACACCTTTACCGACCATGATATTAAAATTCTCCACTCTCTTGCCGAAGTGGTTTACCCAGCGCTCGGTCGACTCCGGAAAGAAAAAGAAAATCCAACGGATACCGATAATGTTATTTGGACTACAAAAGAAGGGTACAAAAAGGTCCAGGAGCGAATCCTATTGATCGCAACCGTTGAAACTGTGCATAACGCCAAAGAAATCGAAACGGCGCGAGCTTTAGGGGATCTCCGGGAAAACGCAGAATTTAAAGCGGCGTTGGAAAAACGGAACCGCCTGCAGTCCGAGCTTAAATTTCTATCCGATCAGATGTCTCGAGCTCGTATTTTAACCCCGGATGATATGCTCAGCGATGAGGTGGGTATAGGCTCGGTCGTTCATTGTAGCGATTCTAAAGGAGCTCACCACCGCTTCACCTTATTAGGGCCTTGGGATGCCGATCCAGAGCAAAACATCCTCTCGTTCCAATCCAAATTAGCCCAAGCAATGAAAGGGCGAACAGTCGGAGAGAAGTTTGAATTTCAATCGGACTTCTTCACCATCACAGAGATAGACAATTTCTTTGATTGGAAACAGTAGATCCTCTAACCTGAAGGAGGTTTGATATATGATGAAAGGCATCCAGCCTCCTTTTAAAATTCAATTGGTCATTGCGACGCGCAACATGCATAAAGTGCGAGAATTTCGTGCTATGCTTAAGCCTTTTCCCCAATTTGATACCCTAAGCCTATCCGATTTTCCTGAATATACGCTTCCGCCAGAAACCGGAGCGACCTTTGAAGAGAATGCTATTTTAAAAGCCACTCACGCGGCAAGCGCCCTTAACCAATGGGTCTTAGCTGACGATTCGGGATTGGTTGTCTCGGCGCTAAACGGAGCTCCGGGCATCTATTCTTCCCGCTTTGCCGGGGATGATGCCACCGACTTCGATAACCGGAAAAAAATTTTAGAATTAATGCGCCATCTCCTCGACGATGATCGTTCTGCCTATTTCGAATGCGCTATAGCTTTAGCCTCTCCTGAGGGACTAAAAAAATGTTCCCGAGGAACCTGCGAAGGGAAGCTCTTAACCTTTGAAAGGGGAAATGGGGGGTTTGGATACGACTCTTTATTTCTCAAACATGAATACAATAAAACATTTGCCGAGTTGAGCGAATCGGTTAAAAACCGCGTCTCTCACCGCCGCAAAGCTTTTGATAAAATCAATCCCTCCTTGGAATCTATCACCTATTCTCCAGAACTTTCCCTTCCCATGCCCAAATCGGCCCCTCCAAGTCGCGAAAATGCCGACCCAGTCTGATGTTTTATTTTATTGATGGGTACAACCTCATTTTCTATTTCACCGATTCAAAACAACCCCTTTTACAACTGAGAAAAAAATTAATCACCCACTTACAAAAAGCCTTCGCGGCGCTAAAACTCAAGGGGATGGTCGTATTCGATGGAGCGCAGCGACAAGATGAAGGGAGTGGTCTTAGCTACGCAAATCCTTTAGAAATTGCCTATGCATCTGAAGGGCAAACCGCCGATGAATATATCTTAGAAAGGGTGGAGGGGAATAAAAAACCTCACCTGATTACGGTTGTTACTAACGATAAAAGTCTTGTCCGTCACGTCCGCTCTTTGGGGGGGAAAACCGAATCGGTCGATCTATTTATGGCCGCTCTTAAATCGCGGCGGGTAAAAAAAAGGGCCCCTATTATGGAGCCTAAAGATACGCAAAAAAATATCGATCGTTTGCTGAAAATTTTTGAAGATCGTTTAGAAAACCCGCGCGAATAGCCCCGATAGAAGTCGCATTGTTTGCCTGCGCTGCTGAGATTCCAAGTTATTGACCGATTGGGGGATATACCTCTTGCGTAACCCTTTTCTGCCATTTTCATAATTTCCACATTCGTTTAAAAATTTCTCTTGCCTTCAGCGGCGTGTTTTTTCATCAGCGCCGAGATAATTGCTGAGACGCTGAGATCGCCGAGGGAAAAATCGGGGCCTTGCCCGAAGGAAGAGAGAAATCATTGTCGATCAAATAGTTCGGTCTTTTGCTTGCAATACACATTGAAATTCAATAGCAGCACCCAAGATCTTGTGTCTAAGGTGTTGGATCTTGATATAGTGATTTAAAATTCTATTGA
>PLXF01000141.1 GCA_003151315.1 Parachlamydiales bacterium | reverse complement strand
AAGTTATTGACCGATTGTGGTATAAATCCTTAGAATCTGAATCGATATATAGGTGCCGGCCGTTGAAAAATCGTTTACTTGTAGATGCACTAGCGGGGAAAAACAGAGAGCGGCCTCCCATTTGGCTTATGCGCCAAGCGGGGCGTTATATGCCCTCTTATCAAAAGCTGCGGCAAAAATATCCATTGCGCGATCTTTTTTTTACCCCCGCCTTGGCGGCAGAAATTACCCAGATGCCTATCCAACAACTGGGCGTAGATGCAGCGATCCTTTTTTCCGATATCACCGTTATCGCTGTAGCGCTAGGATTTACTCTCGATTTTTCTGAAGGGCCCCACATTACGCCCCTTCTGCAAACAGCCGAGCAAGTGGATCGACTCCCGATTCTCAATGTGAAAGAGGTATTGGCGCCTATTGGTCAAACGGTAGCCTTAGCCGCGGGCCATGAAGTTCCCCTCATCGGATTTTGTGGAGGCCCCTTTACCGTCGCCAGCTATTTGATTGAAAAGCGTACAGGCAATGATCTCCCTTTAACCAAACGGTGGCTTTACCAAGATCCCAGCAGTTTTCACCGGTTATTAGATAAAATTACCACCGTCTCGTGCGATTACCTCCGCATGCAAGTGGAAAAGGGGGCCTCTGTGATCCAAATTTTCGACTCCTGGGCTCACGTGTTAACCGACGAGCAGTTTAAAACCGTTTGCCTTCCCTACTGGACTAAGCTCTTGAGCTGTGTTTCTGTACCAGGCATTGTATTTGGACGAGGCAACTGTTTTCGGGTCCGGCAAATTGGCTCGTGTAAACCCTCGGCGATCAGCGTCGATTGGTCCCTCCCCATCGCCTCTCTCCGAGAAAAAACGCCCCTCCCTTTACAAGGAAATTTAGACCCCGACCTCCTCTTCGCACCGATTGAAATCGTTCGAAAAACAACCCAGCAGCTCCTCCATTCCATGCAAGGTGATAGAGGTTTTATTGTGAATCTAGGCCACGGAATTAAACCGGGAACTCCTATGGATGCGGTCCGTTGTCTGGTCGATACAGTAAAAGGGCTATAATGGAGGAACTGATCGAAGTAAACCCGCAATGGCTCTACCGCTTTAACCGCTCCGTTCCCCGCTACACGAGTTATCCAACGGCTCCCCAATTTCAACCCTTGAATGAAGAGATCTACCGAAATCATTTGAGTCGATTGGGAGCTGAGCCCCTTTCTCTCTATATTCATATCCCTTTTTGCCGCTCGATGTGCCTTTTCTGCGGCTGCTCCGTGATCTTAAATAGAAATCCGGAAAAGCAAAAAAAATACCTCGATTTTCTCCTCCAAGAGATCGCCCTTGTCGCGTCTCACATGGAAGGGAAAAAATCCATTTCTCAACTCCATTTAGGAGGAGGAACTCCCACCTCTCTCAATATTGCCGAATTTGAAATCCTCATGCAAACCCTACGGCGCACCTTCTCTTTCGAGCCCGAGGCCGAAATCTCCATCGAAATCGATCCGAGAACCGTCTATGCCGATGAAGGCGACAAATTAGAGGCGCTTCGTAGAATCGGCTTCAATCGGGTAAGCTTCGGCGTCCAAGATCTCGATCCGAAAGTCCAAGAGGCGGTGAAGAGGCGTCAAAGCGAAGAGATGAGTCGGGTTACCTTTGAAAAAGCAAGAGAGTTAGGATTTGAGGGAATCAATATCGATCTGATTTATGGATTGCCCTTCCAGACTGTTGCCTCCTTTTCCCAAACAGTCGATACAATTGCCTCCTGGCGCCCCGATCGGATCGCCCTATTTTCCTATGCAAAAGTTCCTTGGCTAAAACCCCACCAACGGGCTATTCCCGAAGAGAGCCTCCCCTCGACCGAGGAGAAATTTGAGATCTATGCAAGGGCGCGCAGCCAATTTATGAAAAAGGGGTATATAGCGATTGGGATGGACCACTTTTCCTTGCCCGAAGACCCTTTAAGCATCGGATATACTCAAGGAAAGCTCTATCGCAATTTCCAAGGCTATTCACTCGGTTTAGCCGAAAATATGGTCGGTTTAGGGGTCAGTTCAATCGGTTTTGTAGGGCAAGGGTATTTCCAAAATGTAAAAGAGCTGGATGAATATGAAAGTTGTTTAACTCTTGGAAAAATCCCCCTTTCTAGAGGCCTTGTGTTGAACGAAGAGGATAAACGGAGACGCTGGGTCATCCAGAGCTGGATGTGCCACTTCGAAGTGGATAAAACAGAATTTCAGCGCCAATTTTCCCTCCCCTTTGATCTCCATTTTTCTGCTTGTCGTCTAGCTCTTGATGAACTGATTGCCGATGGGCTCGTTCTAGCGAGCGAAGATCGATATACGGCGACACCTATTGGGCGGTTATTTATCCGCTTAATCGCTGCAGCCTTTGATGAATATCTGACACCAACCCTCCAATTTTCCCAATCGGTATGAAAACGATTATCCTAGGAGGGGGTCTTTCAGGCCTCTCGGCCGCCTGGTATTTACATAAAGCCCATCCCCTAGAAGAGATCTCACTATTCGAAAAAGCGCCCCGCTTAGGGGGATGGATTGAATCGAACTCCTCTACTCCCCCCTTTTTTTTCGAAAAGGGGCCCCGAACCCTCTCCCGAGCCCGCTCCCCGAATCTTCTCCAACTCATAGAAGAGCTCGGACTTTCCTCTCACATAGTCCCCTCATCTCCCGCGGCTGCACGCCGGTTTCTTTTGCATAAGGGCAAGCTACGCTCCATTGCTTCCTTTTGGCCTGTAATCGCTTTTTCTGCCGTGCGAGAATTTTTTCTTCCAGCCGCCTCTCAAGACGACGAATCAATCCACCATTTCGCGACGCGACGGTTTGGATCTACAATGGCCTCCCTTTTCTTCGATCCGATGACTCTCGGCGTCTATGCGGGAGATGCCAAAAAACTCTCTATTCGCTCCAGTTTTCCTTCCCTTTGGCAATGGGAAAAAAAAGGATCTTCCCTAGTCAAAGCCCTATGGAACGCACCGAAAGGGCCCTCGGGCTTATTCACATTGCATGGGGGATTGGAGCGGCTTATAACGGAGCTAAACAATCAACTCCCGATCTACATAAAAACAAACTGCGCCGTTGAGTTGATCGAGCCGACAGGAGTGCGCACTTCAACAGGGTTTTTTGCCGCAGACCGGATCATCTCAGCCCTACCTGCCCATGAAATTAGCCGCTTAACCGCTATCCCCTTCCATCTTCCCTATCGATCAGTCTGGGTTGTCCAAATGGGATTAACGGGCAAACACCTCCCTAAAAAGGGATTTGGCTACCTAGTCCCTTCTCAAGAAGGGGAAAAACTATTGGGAATGGTTTGGGATTCTGAAATTTTTTCCGGGGACACCCATACAAGGGTCACAGCCATGGTAGGAGATAGCGCGAACAATCGGGAAGAAGCTTCCCTTATCGCAACCAACGCGCTAAAAAACCATTTGCAAGTCCGCGCTGACCCTGAGTTCTTTTCCTGCACGTTAGCGCAGCAAGCAATCCCTCAATTCGAGCTAGGACATCATGCGCGCCTACAGGCATTTCAAGAGAGATGCTCGGCGCTTTTTCCCTCTCTATTTCTGACGGGCAATTATTTCTCGGGGGCTTCGCTGGAAGCTGCTGTCCACCGATCTCGGTATCTGTTTTCTTAAATAGGAATACATTCCCGTCTCCATATCATGAAGAGAGCGCAATACATTCAGGCAAAAAACACTATAAAACTGCATCTTAAGTTCAAGGGTTTTTTGAGTATGGATACATTGGATCATTTGACCCACCTCTGCAACCGATTTGCCCGCAATTTCAGATCCACTCGGGCGAAGAAGTTTTTCGGGCAGTTTCTCAGGTCTCGAGACAAGCCGAAAAGCGGGTCCCCAAGAGTCCCCTTTTTTAATTAAATCCGCAATATTGGTCTCCGCTTGCTCAGCAATTTGGGCAACCTTTTGCAAAGCTTTTTCCAAATCTTCTGTAAGGAGCACTATGTTTTTTAAAGCTTTGCGCAATGGTTGGCCATATGTTTTATCAATTACCTGCTGAAAAACTCCAAAATGAATCTCCGATCTTGTTTGATAGGTGTCAATATTTTGTATAACCGATTGAAAAATAGAATGATATACAACTATTGTCTTATCGATTTGAGGATTTTTGATTGCAGAATAGACTTTAAGATCCTCTCCCATCAAGAGAAGGAATCGATTGCAAAATATTTTAATTCGACTCAGGATAATAGATCGCGCCTCTATTTGGGCTGCACCATTGGACAAACAATTACGGTTGGCTTTTTCAATCCAATAAGGTGCTAATTTCTCATTCCTCAAACCATCTTCCGTAATTTCCAAGCGACCAGCGGAATACCAATGGCTTAAAGGATCAGAATTGAAAGTCACAAAAGACACATTCATCGGCAAAACCTCAAATAAAGGCATTAGTCTAATCCGATCAGAAGTTATCCACAAGATGATTGAGCAGATTTATACCTCTCGTGACTCAAGAATCACAAGCGGCATAGAAGAATTTAACGCGATATGCGAGTTTCCGAAGCGGAAAATCACACATGATTAATGGCTGAGAGGGTGTCTTCAAAGTAGACTTCTAGTGGTTACGAAAATGTAACGCAAAGACGCCAAGTCGCGAAGACGCAAAGAAATAGGTTTACTTTTCAACTTTGAGGAGAAACTTCTCTATAAGAATCGTGAATGATTTATAAAATTTTTTGCGTCTTCGCGGCTTGGCGTCTTTGCGTTACATTTTCGTAACCACTACGTTTCGCAAAAAAACCCGAATATCGACAGAACTGTACTTTGTAGACACCCTCTCAGCCATTAATCATGTGCAATTTTCCGTTTCGGAAACTCACACATCGCGTAATTTATTACTTATTTTTGAATCAACCTGGCAAACATCCGATTCCCCTATCTGCATAATTGGCAGATAAAGGGAACCAGACAAAAACAATGAGAGTCGTTATAAAATCTCAGCCGCAATAGAAGCGAGTTCAGAACGCTCGGTCCGATCTAAGTACATGTGGCCGTAGATTCTCTGATTTTTGAACTTTCCTACAGTGTAGGTCAATCCATTCGAATCAGCGTCAAGATAGGGATTATCGATCTGGGTCGCATCTCCCGTTAAGATCACCTTGGTCCCTTTTCCCGCTCGAGAAATAACCGTCTTGATCTCATGAGGAGTTAGGTTTTGCGCCTCGTCGATGATCATATACATCTTAGGCAAAGAACGCCCACGGATATAAGTGACCGCCTCCATCTCGATTTTTTTACTCTCCATGATAAATTGTAAAGCCGCCGCTCCATTCCCCTCGCCACTCGTAGTCGAGCAGAGAAATTCAAGGTTGTCATAAATCGGCTGCATCCAATGGTAGAGCTTCTCCTCTTTTGTCCCTGGCAGATAACCGATATCTTTACCGAGAGGCATAATCGGACGAGAGATCAACATCCGCGAGTAGATATTGTCGTCGAAAACCTTACGCATCCCGCAAGCGAGCGCCAATAATGTTTTTCCTGTACCCGCATTGCCAATCAACGTAACTAGACTGATATCGTCACGCAATAATAGGTCTATCGCGCAACGCTGCTCGATATTTAAAGGCTGGATGCCCCAAATATCTCGACCAAGCTGGATCAAAGGCTCCAATCTTTTCGTCTTGTCGTTGTATTTACAAACAGCCGACGAATTTTCTGGCGATACTAAATGGGCATACTCGTTGGGTCTAAAGGCCTCTTCAACTACAGGCAAAGTTCCGTCTTTATAGAACAGATCGATATCCCGTTTAGTCACCTCTATTCTTCTCAATCCCTTATATATTTTCTCATAGGAAACCTTGAGTGTCTCATAATCTTCCGACTCGAGACCCATCGCTTCCGCTTTGACTCGGGTCACAAAATCCTTCGTTACGATGACAACCGATTCGCCCCGTTCTTTCAATGCATAAGCCACTAAAAGGATCTTATTGCTATTCCGATCGAGCGGTAAGGGAAATCCCTCAATTCTGTCGGGTTTCGCATATAAGTGGATCCGGATTTTGGAACCTTCAGGAATCACGACTCCTGTATGAAGATCCCCATTTTCCTGCATCTTTAACGAATCGATGTAACGAATCACATCGCGTGCGTTTTTCCCCACTTCATCTGTATGCCGTTTCAAACTATCCAGTTCTTCCAAAACCATTAGAGGAATAACAACATCGTTATCTTTGAAATTCCGAATCGAAGAAGAATCATAGACTAGAACATTGGTATCAATCACAAACGTTTTGCGAGCCACTTTTTTTTCCTCAGAAGCTGGGATTTGTACAACAGGCCGTTGAGCCACTCTCATCAGACACCTCAAATTATTTTATGAAATATAGATTGGATAAGAGACTGCACGAAAACAATCCCTATAGATTCTTCTAAGCCTCCTTTTGCCTAAAAAATTTCCTTATATAAATAATGAAATACGAATGCAAGACGAAAAATAAAACATTTTTTTATACATACAGATCCGTTTTAAGCAGTCACTCTATTGGAGTGCTAAAAATATTGACAAAAGAATCACATCGATCTTATAATGAGGGCTAAACGAACCTCTTTGGAGGATAAATGAGAATCACAGCGAAAATATTAAATATACCTCCCTATATATCAACGAGTTGGACGGAGGTGACCTCTTTGCACACACGGGCCGATGCCTTAGGACAACTTCTACTTATTATCCAATTACGGCAATCCACATCAGTAGAAATTCCCAATTTGGGTCCCGAAACGATTCAAGCTATTTTCGATACGTTCTCCCGTTATCTGGAGCAAGAAAAGGTCTCAATAAAGACCCCTTTCGACCCAATTCATTTCTCTCTTCCTCTAAAAAAGGGGATGCCTAGCGATTCGTTTGGACTCGCGATGCAGCACGATCCCGAAAAAGGGAATCTTCCTAACCTCCCTCCCGAAATGCTCCAAAAGATCGCCCACATCGCAAAGGCGTTTGGGTTAGAGGATAGCTCAGTGCTACCTAAACCAGAGCCCCACTGCAATTGCGTCCACTGCCAAGTTCTACGTACCTTGCATAAGGATATTCCCGAGCCGATGCCGGTAGAAGAGGAGATCTCCGAAGAGGACCTAAAATTCCGCAATTGGGATATTCAGCAGACGGCAGACAAGTTATATATAGTCTCCAATCCTCTGGACCCTGTTGAGCAATATACTGTATTTCTAGGAGAACCTCTCGACTGCACCTGCGGAAACCGCAATTGCGAACATATCCGAGCCGTTTTGAGCAGTTGAGTTATTCTATTCCTGAATAACGAGTGGTACGCCCGCTCCCGATATATTGAAACCAACGTTTGATTTTCCTCCAACAGAAATCACGAGAAACGGGAGCAGAGGCCAGCCGCTGTTCCCATTCTCCTGCCGCTTTCTCTTCGTCTGCAACGGGATGCCCAGCATATTGCGCAATTAAATCCGTTATATCACGAGGCATCTCCGGACAACTTTCGTAAATGGCACTACGGTGTTGCACGTCCTCTTCCTCTAATTCTTTTTGAGCTCGCTTTATTTTATCCTTTTGAACCTGATCTAACGCGGGCTCGGCTTTTGCCTTAAATCTCAGCAACAATTTCATTAGAGCTATATTATCTGTATGCTGCGCCGCAAGAAAAAGGGGGGTTGCTCCGATTAATTCTATGTTACAATCGCCACAGATCTCTCTCGGGACCGATAACAGGAAAAATTTATAACTCCCACAAGTTCTACACCCTATTTTATCATGGGTGGCTATATTGACATCAGCCCCTAGTTCTAACAATTCCCGTGCTACCTTATATTCACCCGTCATCGCAGCTTCATGCAGAGAGGTATTTCCGCTACAATTTCCTAGGTTAAGTAACTCCTTCCCACTAACTTCAACAATGTGCTTTAAAAGAGGGATGTTTCTTAGCCATACGGCCATGTCTAAAACTTTTCGGCTACAAGCGCTAAGAGGAGCCAATACGTAGTTAGGGTGTTTTGCCAATTCCTCATTAAATGCCTGAGGCGTTGTGTCCTGTTCCATAAAATATATCAGGCGAAGCGCAATATTTTCTAAAGGATCGGGCAAGGGGTCCACGGGAACAGCCACTCGCAAAACGGGGGAAGCCATACTGAGTCTCTTGTTTAGAAAATGGAAAAAACGGGCAATATACCTCTTGTGATGAGAGAAATCAAGAGCGGTATAATACCATCTTCAAATAATTAGACAACAGGAGGCATTCTCTCGGCCGAAATAAAAATCGTTGGTCAGAAATAGCCTCTCGTCCTACTATCTGATATATAATCCGGAGAGTTTTCTATGAAATGGCTTGCCACTGTATTTTGTTTGGTCAATTTCGCTGCCGCTCAGGCAGCCCCGCCTCCTGCGCCTTCTGCTCAAGTGAAAAAAGTAGACGCATTCAAATCGTTTACAGGGAAAGTCGCTGCTAACAAGGTGAGAATCCGAACAAAGCCCGATGTGGATAGCCACATTCTCCGTCAAGCCAATAAAAACGACCTGCTCCTCGTCGTGGGCGAAGAGGGGGATTTCTACGCCGTCCAACCTCCCAAAGAGACAAAAGCCTATGTATTCCGCAGCTACGTCCTCGATGGCGTCGTCGAAGCCAACCGAGTGAATGTCCGTTTAGAGCCTCATGTGGACGCGCCGATTATTGCGCAATTGCAAGCCGGTGATAACGTTCGAGGACAAGTTTGCCCTATGAACCACAAGTGGCTCGAAATTGCAGCTCCCACCTCTACCCGTTTTTATGTTTCGAAAGAGTTTATCATCCCAGCAGGCGGCCCCGAATATATGGCCACTATGGAAAAACGGAAAGGGCAGGTGGAAGAGCTGTTAGGCTCCGCGCTCTTTACGGCCG
>PLXF01000192.1 GCA_003151315.1 Parachlamydiales bacterium | reverse complement strand
AACCCCTTCCTGGTTAAATAAACGCCTCAGAGGACAAAAGGCCAAGGTAATCAGACTAAAAAAGTTGCAAAGTCGAGGTCACGAGAGGGTAGAACAATTTTTATATGTTTTTAATGCAAGAGGGACCTCTTTTGCATGGTCTATGATGGGCTTGAGATAGGATGTCGCTACGTCGTGGTGTTTGGGGTTATTCCAATCGTGAATGATCGGGATGGGGACAGAGCTTAACTCGGGGATCCATTTTTTGATGTAGTGGCATTCGGGATCGAACTTTTCTTGTTGGTTCCAGGGGTTGAAAATCCGAAAATAGGGCTGCGCATCGCAGCCTGTACTTGCTGCCCATTGCCAGTTGCCATTATTGACACAAGGATCGTAATCGACGAGAGTCTGAGCAAAATACTTTTCTCCCCATTGCCAGGATAGGTGGAGATCTTTGACGAGGAAAGAGGAAACGATCATGCGGACTCGGTTGTGCATCCATCCCGTTTCATTGAGTTCTCTCATCCCTGCATCGACAATCGGAAACCCTGTTTTCCCTTCGCACCAGAGACGAAAAGTCTTTTTATCTGTGCTCCACGGTAAATCGTCATATTTTTTATGGAAGGCCCCTGTAAAAACATGGGGAAAATAAAAGCCAATCGAAGTGAAAAAATCGCGCCAGTAGAGTTGCCGCAAGAGGGGGTGGTGCTCTCCTAAGCGCTTCTTTATCGCATAATAAATTTCTCTGGGTGAACAGGTGGTGAATTTTAGGTGCGGGGAGAGGTGGGTAGTACCGGTAAGAGCAGGAAAATCTCGCTCTGCTTCATATTTTTTATGCGTCTTAAGGTGACTTAAGATGTTTAGCCCCTCTTCGCGCCCCCCTCGGCAAAAGGGGTCCCGTTTTCGCTTCGGTAGGATTTTTGCCTTGATGTTTTCTTTAGCGAACGGAATTTTGTGGTGGTAGTAGTTTGCGTAGCGGTTGCTTTGAGGAGCGGAGATCTCCATTTTGGAGGCATTGCGGAAAAAAGGGGTGAAAATAGTGTAAGGTTTTCCATCTGCTTTTACCGTTTTTTCTGGAGGGTGGAGGAGAGCATCGTCGAAAATCAGGAAATCGATCGTGCGCTTTTTACATAGAGTGGCCAGTTTTTTATCCCGCGCTTGGCTATAGGGTGTATAATCTCGATTAACCATCACGGCATCGATATCTAATTTATCTATGCATTCTTCGACAATTTCGTGAGGCTCTCCATAAAAAAGAGAAAGTTCCCCTTTTTTCTTATGGAGTTGCTTTTCGAGATCTTCCAACGATTCGATCATAAATTGGAGGCAGTGATCGCTGCGAAAGGGATTATGTTCGATCTGCTGCGGAGTGAAAATAAAGGCGGGGATTACAGCAGCGGACGTTTCGAGAGCGTGGATCAGAGCCGTATTGTCGTCGATCCGCAAGTCCCTGCGAAAAATAAATAGGGTTAGCCGATTTCTTTCTCCCATTTTTAGGATTATAAACCGCCACGGCGATTCGCCATAGTAATAAATTTTTAGTGAAAACGGTTCGATCATCCGCTATGTTGAAAGCCATGAAATTGAGCCCTCAAGCTGGCAAATTGGCCGACCCTTCTCTCTTGATCGATGTCTCCCAATTGATCGAAGCCTACTATTCCCACGTTCCCGATCCCTCTATTGCTGAACAAAAAGTCTCTTTTGGTACATCGGGTCATAGAGGATGTTCGCTAAACGGGAGCTTTAATGAGGGGCATATATTAGCCATTTCTCAAGCAATTTTTGAATATAGGCGTCTGCAAGGGATAGACGGCCCCCTTTTTTTAGGGATCGATACACACGCACTATCAGAACCTGCGCGAATAAGCGCTCTCGAAGTGTTGTTAGCTAATCGAGTAGATGTTGTTCTTGCGCAAGATGACGAATTTACCCCAACTCCTGTTATATCGCATGCGATTTTGACCTATAATCGAGGACGTATCGAAGGGTTGGCAGATGGGATTGTTATCACTCCGTCTCATAACCCTCCTTCTGAAGGGGGGTTTAAATACAATCCGCCTCATGGGGGGCCTGCCGATACGGTGGTGACGAAATGGATTGAAGCGAGAGCCAATATCCTTCTTAAAGCTATTACCGATGTGCCCCGAATCGATGCGGCAAAGGGGAGTCGAAGCGTGCGGCGAGCCCCTTTTTTACGCTCTTATGTCGATGATCTTATTCATGTGATCGATATGGAGATGATCCGTTCCTCGGGTATACGTATAGGCGTCGATCCATTAGGTGGTGCGGGTGTCCACTATTGGGAGCCGATAGCCGAGAAGTATGCATTGAACATAACCGTTGTGAATAAGGTGGTCGACCCCACCTTTCGGTTCATGACTCTCGATTGGGATGGAAAAATCCGGATGGACCCCTCTTCGCCTTATGCTATGCATAGCTTAATCGGACTCAAGGAAAAATTTGACATAGCTTTTGCTTGCGATACAGACCATGATCGGCATGGCATTGTGGCGCCAAGTGGGGGATTGCTGCCGCCGAACCACTATTTATGCGCCTCTGTTTTTTACCTATTCCAACATAGACCTCAGTGGAAAAAGGAGTTGGCGGTGGGTAAGACGGTGGTGAGCAGTGGGATGATCGATCGGGTCGCCAAACGGTTGGGTAGAAAGATATATGAGGTCCCTGTCGGCTTTAAATGGTTTGTGGAAGGGCTGTATGACGGATCTTTGGGATTTGGAGGGGAAGAAAGTGCCGGTTCCACTTTTTTACGAAAAGAGGGTGCCGTTTGGACAACAGACAAAGACGGAATGGTAGCGGCCCTTTTATCTGCTGAGATGACTGCGCGGATGAAAAAAGACCCGGCCGAGATCTACTTAGATCTTACGAAAGAATTTGGCCTCTCCTATTTTGAGCGGATCGATGCGCGGGCAAATTCCCAGCAAAGAGAGAAATTAAAGCAATTGACCCCATCGGCGATCTCTTCAAATTTACTTGCGGGAGAACCTATTGAGGGGATTTTGACTAAAGCCCCCGGTAATGAGGCGCCGATTGAAGGCCTCAAAGTGGTGACCAAAAATGGGTGGTTTGCCGCACGCCCTTCAGGGACAGAAGATATTTATAAAATATATGCGGAAAGTTTCCGGAGCCCTGAGCATTTGCACAAGATCTTGGAAGAGGCTCAAACGATTGTAAACACAGCTTTAGGAGTTCATTAAAGTGGAAACGCGACCCGATATGGATGGATATGAGGAGTTAGAGGAGTTGGCTTTAGACCTTATCTGGTCTTGGAACCGGAGCGCTGATGAAATTTGGCGTCTACTCGATGCGCCTCTTTTTGATGCTATGCGTAACTCTTGGGTTCTTTTGCAAACCGTTTCTCGAGAAAAATTACGCCATCTTCTCGCCGATCCCCAATTCCGGAAAAAGGTGAGAGATTTAACCGAAATGGATAGACGTCTCCACGACAACCGCTCGTTATGGTTTCAGAAAAATCACGCCGATTCTCCTTTACATTGCGTCGCCTATTTCAGCATGGAATTCATGCTTAGCGAGGCGCTCCCTATTTATTCGGGAGGGTTGGGAAACGTAGCTGGAGATCAATTGAAGGCGGCGAGCGATTTAGGGGTGCCCGTTGTGGGGGTAGGACTTCTCTATCAGCAGGGCTATTTTCGCCAAGAGATCGATAAAGGGGGAAATCAAATTGCCCTCTATCCCTATAATTCACCTGGACAATTGCCGATCGTCCCTTTGAGAAAAAGTGATGGGGAGTGGGTGCGGATCGAATTGAGCTTGCCGGGCTGGTCGCTTGTTTTGCGCGCTTGGGAAGCGAAAGTGGGACGAGTAAGGCTTTTACTTCTCGACAGTAACGATGTGGTTAACTATCCGCCTCACCGCGCTGTGACAAGCGAACTGTATGGAGGCGATTTAGAAATGCGTCTCAAGCAGGAACTCGTTTTAGGAATAGGGGGCTGGCGCCTTTTACAGGCGATCGGACTAAAACCTGAAGTGTGCCATTTGAATGAAGGGCATGCGGCATTTGCCATTTTAGAACGGGTGAAAAGTTTCATGAAAGAACATAAGGTCCCCTTTTTCGAGGCTTTGGCTGCCACTCGAGGCGGGAATTTATTCACAACGCACACAGCGGTTCCTGCAGGTTTCGACCGTTTTCCTCCCGATCTGATGAAGTCCTATTTATCGGTATATGCCAATAATTTAGGGATCGGAATCGACCATTTATTGAGTTTAGGACGAGAAAATCCTCGCAATCGGGACGAACCGTTCAATATGGCCTATTTGGCGGTTCGAGGAAGTGGAGCTGTTAATGGGGTGAGCCAATTGCATGGGGAGGTGAGTCGTTGGATTTTTCGGGATCTTTTTCCCCGCCGTCCTTTAGCTGAAGTGCCAATTGGATACATCACGAATGGGGTCCATACGCCGAGTTGGGGGGGGGAAGATTCGGAGAAAATTTGGGACCGCTTTTGCGATAAAGATCGGTGGAAACATGAAACAGAAGGGCTAGAAAAAGTCTTTCAAGAGGTGCCTGATAACGACATTTGGACGATGAGAAACAATGCGCGTCAGTCGATGATTGTATTTGGCCGCAAACGGATATCCCGTATTTTGCTTGCGCGAGGCTCGCCGGAACAGGAGATTGAAGAGGTGAAAAACATGTTTGATCCGAATGTGCTCACACTAGGTTTTGCTCGCCGATTTGCCACTTATAAGCGTCCCAATATGCTTTTATATGACAAAGAGAGGCTGGTTCGACTTCTGACTAACCCCGAAAGACCTGTTCAACTAGTTATCGCTGGAAAAGCGCACCCAGCTGACAAACCGGGTCAGGCCATGATTAAGGAGTGGATTAATTTTATCCACAGACCCGAGGTGCGTAAATGTGTGGTATTTTTGACCGACTACAACATGCGGATGACAGAAAAACTGGTTCAAGGAGTAGATGTGTGGCTCAATACACCTCGCCGTCCTTGGGAAGCTTGCGGGACAAGCGGAATGAAGGTGTTAGTTAATGGAGGCATTAACGTCTCTGAGCTCGACGGCTGGTGGGCCGAGGCCTATGCGCCGAACGTCGGCTGGGCCGTGGGCGACGGCGAGGAGCACGACGACGATCCCTCCTGGGACGCCGTCGAGGCCGAGGCGCTCTACGAGCGGCTCGAAC